>JAPOOQ010000507.1 GCA_026713345.1 Gemmatimonadota bacterium
CCCACGAGTTCGCCGGCGCGCCTTCGATGTTCGGCGCCACATTCGTCCAGCTCTCCCCGCCGTCCCGCGTGACCTGGACGTTCCCGTCGTCGGTTCCCACCCAGATCACCTCCGGGTCGAGCGCGCTCTCGGAGATCGACAGGATGGTGCTGTGGTACTCGGCGCGCGTGTTGTCCGGCGAGATCGGCCCGCCGGAGAGCCGCTGCTTCTCGGGGTCGTCGGTGGTGAGGTCCGGGCTGATGATGTCCCAGCTCTCCCCGCCGTCGCGGGTGCGGAAGAGCACGTTGCCGCCGTAGTAGATTACGTCGGGATCGCTTGCCGACATGTGAATCGGCGAGTTCCAGTTGAAGCGGTACTCCTCCAGGTCGGCGCCGCCGCCCGCCGGGCCGGGTGGGTACGGCTGGATGTAGCGTTCCTCCCGGGTGCGCATGTCGATCCGCGTGATGTCGCCGAAGTGGCCGTTGTAGTAGATGATCTCGGGGTCGCGCGGGTCCGCGATCGTGTACATCCCGTCGGCCATGTAGCGCAGCCGCACCCAGTCGCCCTCGCGAACGCCGACCCGGTTCCACTTCTCGTTCGGCCCGCGCCAGATCTCGTGGTCCTGGAAGCCGCCGAGGACGTTGTAAGGCTCGGCCATGTCGAGCCCGAGGTGGTACGCCTGCGCCATCGGCATGTTATTCAGGAAGTCCCAGTTGTCGCCGTAGTCGTTGGAGATCCAGAAGCCCCCGTCCGTCCCCGACAGGAGCCGAGCCGGGTCGGTGGGGTCGATCCACAGGGCGTGGTGATCCCCGAACATGCTTCCGCCGTGCCCGCCGAAGGTGAGCCCCCCGTCCGTCGAGACGCTGAACTGACCCGCGAGCGTGTACACGCGATCGGGATCCACAGGGTCGGCGCGCACCTGTGTGTAGTAGAAGGGACGGTTGTTGAGCCGGCGCTCGGCACTGACCATCCGCCAGGTGCCGCCCCGGTCGTCGGAGCGCCAGAGTTCGCCCTCCTCCAGGGACTCGATCAGGGCGTAGACGCGGTTCGGGTTGGCCAGGTGCACGCTGACGCCCACGCGACCGATGACGCCGGCGCCGGGCAGGCCGTTCGCCAGGCCGGGGTCGGTGAGCCGCGTCCAGCTGTTGCCGCCGTCCGCCGAACGGAAGAGACCACTCCCCGGGCCGCCGCTGCGGAAGTGCCAGGGCCGCCGCAGGTAGTCGTACATGCCGGCGTAGACGATATCGGGATTGAGCGGGTCGATGGCGACATCGCTCGCGCCGGTGGTCTCGTTCATGTAGAGGATGCGTTCCCAGGTGTCGCCGCCGTCCCTGCTGCGGAAGAGGCCCCGCTCCTCGTTCGGTCCCCAGGCGTGGCCCATCGCCGCCGCGTAGACGATCCGCGGGTTGTCGGGATGGATGACGATGCGCGAGAAGCGCTCCGTGTCGGTCAGCCCGAGGTGCGTCCAGGTCGCCCCGCCGTCGGTGCTCCGGTAAATGCCGTCGCCGATCGAGATACTGTTGCGCACCGCGCCCTCCCCGGTGCCCACGTACACCACGTCCGGGTCGTCCGGGAGCACCGCTATGGCCCCGATCGACAGCGTACCCCCGTCTTCGAAGACCGGCTCGAAGGTGGTGCCACCGTTCGTGGACTTGAACAGCCCTGAAGACGAGGAACCGATGTACAGGATGTTGCGGTTGTCCGGGACGCCGGCGACGTCCGAGATCCTTCCCGAGAACATGGCGGGGCCGATTTCGCGCCAGGAAAGGCTTGCGAGAACGGCTCCGTCGCCGACAAGCGGGTTCGGCGCGGCGGCGGTGACGGACTCGGTGAGGGGCGCTTCGGGCGAAGCCTGGCAACCCGCCGAGGCGAGACACGGGAAGACTGCGAGAAGAGCTGCGGCTGCGCGGTTCCCAGTCATGACGAACTCCTTCCGGCCCGAGCGGTGTGCCGGATACCATAGGAGGCGCCGAGTTGCGTGGGCAAGCGGCGTCAGTGTCCCTCCCGCTCGTTCAACGGTCGCCTCGCCGCCGCCGAACCTCCCGGGTGTGCCAGACTTCGACGACCTCCGGGTGCGGGTATGCGGCACCGGGGCGGGCCAGGTCGGCCTCGCCACCGACGCGGCCCGCTTCACCCCCTCCACGTCCAGCCCCGTCGTACGGGTATTGGCTCATCCCGTGGAAGGGCAGGGGCCCAACCTTCCACCCGGCGGCGGTGTTCATGTCGGCGTCCTTCAGCCACCCTTCCGTGTAGATGACAAAGTCGCGCGTCCACCCCTCGGGCAGATCCGGCAGTCCACCGGCGTGGAAGCGGAGCGCCAGCTCGTCCCCGGGGGCCATGATCGGATAGCGGTCGTCGGCCTCCTCCACCAGGGGGAGCACGTCGCCGTAGCGGGTGAAGCGCCCCACGATCGGACGCCAGCGCGGCTCCTCCGACACAGTGCCGTAGTCGAACCAGGGCGGGCCGGAGCGTCCGCCCTTCCGGAATTCACGGGAGAATCCGCGATAGCGCAGGTCGGCGGCGGCGGGCTCCAGCACGGTCAGCCGCGTTGGGGCCGCGGGCGTGCCCACCGAGAAGAAGACCTCGTCCCAGTAGATGTTCATGTTGGTGCGGATGCGCACGCGGTGGTCCGTGGTGGGGAAGAGGCCGGTCAGGTCCTGCACGATCGTCTTGTTCTTCCCCGACGGGAAGCTGAGTTCGGCGACCGCGGTCTCCCACTCGCCACCCTTGCCGATCACCTGCAAGTGCGGCATGGCGGTCGCCAGGGCGGACGACTGCGAGAGCGCGACGTTGATGCTCGCGTCGGTCGGGAAGATCCATCCGCGCAGGTACAGCTGGACCGCCTGGCCGGGGTCGAAGTCGCCCAGGTCGAGAACCAGGTCGTGCAGCTCGCTCATCCCCTGGTAGCGAAGCGGCTCGAAGTCGCCGACGTAGATGTCGTCCAGGGCGGACAGGGCGGGTAGCGCGTCGCGCCCGAGGTGGTCGGTGGCGGAGAGCGGCCGTCTGCGGTGGGCGGTCTGGTGAAGCCGCATGGGGGTCTCCGGCCCCGGGGGGACGAAGCGCTCGTCGAGGAAGATGTCGACGGAATCGGGATGATCAACCGCGATCAGATCCACCTCGTCGATGTAGAAGACTTCCCAGAGTTCGTCGGTGATGCGCAGCTCATAGCTTCCGTCCCGCTCCTGGAGGGCGCCGGGTGGGATGCGGAGGTATTCCTGCGACGCGTGCGGAGGAGCGTAGAGTGCATCTCCGCGCGCCATGAGCCCGACCGGCATCCCCAGGGCACTCTTCCACAGGATGTCGGTGACGAATTCAAAGCGCTCACCGTTCCATGCGAAGAGCGTCGGACAGGAGCCCTTGAGGATCTGTTCCTCGACGATCGACTGGTTGGCGTCGCTGTAGAGGATGTTCTGCGGCACCCCGTTTGGCCATCGCACCCGGATGACATCGGCCTGCGCCCGCTGGCCGAGGCCGACGTGAATCTCCGGACCGGTGACGACGAGCGTGCGGTAGAGCGCACCCGCCCGAACCTCGATCTTCGAGCCGATGCCGAAGTGGTTGTTCTTGCCGCTCCCGGTGGAGAGCCCGACCAGGCGAATGTTCAGGTAGCGGTTCCCGTTGCCGCCGTCGTTGCGCAGCAGCCGCACCGACCCGTCCGAGGTGGAAGCGAAGAGGTCGAGATCGCCGTCCGAACCGAAGTCGGCAGCCGCGATGCGGCGGAGCGGCGGCACCTGTGGAACGATGTGCGAGACATCGTCGAACCGCCCCGGGGCGGCGTTGTGGAACAGCCGGAGGGCGCCTTCGTCCGCTGGGGATTCGCCCGCGAGCGCGATGTCGAGCCACCCGTCGTTGTCGAAGTCGACAAAAATCGCGTCGTGTATGGTGAAGCGGTCGGCCTCGGCAAAAAGGGCCTCGGGGCGTTCGTCGGGCTCGAACGCGCCGCCGCCAAGGCCGAGCCAGAGAGCGATTCCGGCACCGCCCCGCGGCGCGGTCAGGAGGTCCAGCAGCCCGTCGTTGTTGTAGTCGCCCACGGCAACGATGCCCTGGCGATCGGCGGTCAACCCGCGTTCGGCGCTCCGCTCGGCGAGCCGGCCGCCGCGTTGGTTGTCGTAGAGCCGGAAGGGGCCGATGGGGTCGGCCACAACGAAATCGAGGTCGTCGTCGTCGTCGAAGTCGCCGATGGCCGCGGACCCGTGGTCATCCCCCGCTCCATCCCCCGCTCCCAACCCCGCTCCCGCCAGCGCGGTCACGTCGGTGAAGGTGCCGTCGAGGTTGTTGCGCAACATCGACACCGTGCCCGTCGTCCCGGCCAGCGTGAGATCGAGATCGCCGTCATGGTCGTAGTCGAGAAAGAGCGGCGAGCCGGGCGGGAGCGCAACGCCGAGGGACGCGGTCACGTCGGCGAAGGTGCCATCGCCCTGGCTGCGGAAGAGCGCGCCTGCCGTACCGCGCGACAGGTACAGGTCGAGCGCGCCGTCGTTGTCGAAGTCCACGAAGGCCGCTGCATCCGGTGCCGGCCCAACGAGTCCGGCCTCCTCGGTCACGTCGGCAAAACGGTTCCCGTTGTTGCGCAGCAACCGCCCTCCAGCGTGGACATCCGTGTCGCCGTCTCCGTCAAAGTCCACGACCGCGAGCCCCCCACCCCCCGTCCCCCCTCCACCCGGCGCGATCCCCACGAGTTCCGTCACGTCCGTGAAGCGAAGGGCGGCGAGCACGGCTTCGGCCTCGCGCGCCCCACCCCCGACCACCTCCCCCAACGTCACCACCGGCAGCCCGGCCAGCACCCCGCCCGATCCGCGCAGATCGCGCAGGCCGCGCTGGTAGCCCGGCGTGGTGCGCATCACGTTGTGAAGGGGCAACACGGCGGTGAGTGCCCCGGCGGCGTCTCCGTCCCTCGCGGCCCGCAGGGCTTCGGCGAAGAGACCCTGGCCCTCGACCGGAAAAACCGGAACCAGCTGGCGCAAGTCCTCCAGCCCGGCGGCGGCGGAGTCTGCCCTGCCGGCCGCCAGCAGCGCCTGCACATGCTCGACGCGCGCGGCGACGTTGCCTGGGTGGCGCATCGCGAGCAGGCCCAGCGTGGCGGCCCGCCGGGCGATCGCTTCTGCACCGGTCGAATCCGCATGGAGGGACGCAAGCGCGTACAGCGCCCTGGCGTGCCCCGGATCCGCTGCCAGCGCCCGCTCCAGCTCCGCGCGCGCTTCGGCCGGGCGTTCCGACGCCAGCAGGATGTCCGCCATGATCAGGCGCACACCCGGGTCGCCGGGATCGAGTTCGAGTGCCCGGCGCACCGCCGTCCCGGCCTCTTCCAGGCGTCCCATCCGCAGGTACGCCAGTCCCAGATTGGCGAATCCCGCCGCCTCGCGCGGCGCCATTTCCACCAGACGCCCGAACTCGGCCGCGGCCTCCTCCAGCCGGTTCTCCTCCAGGTGGGCGAGCCCGACCGCCCGAATGGTCTGGAGCTCCACCGGGTCCGGACCCGCGTCCCCACATGCGGCCAGCCCGGCGCCCAGCAGGGCGAGGGCGATCCCGACCGCGGGGAGCACGGCCGTCGACCGGGGATGCAACTGGGCCCCGCGACTGCTGGCGCCGGGCCAGAATGTAATGTATGATTTACAAAATGTCATGTTTTCTTTACACATTGCAGCCACCAGACGTTCGCCGCTTCCGGCGAGGCTGTCCACAGAACTCGGCCAGCCACTATCCCGGTCCTTCACTCAGGGTCACCACCGTGCCGGCCGCCACCGGGCCCGTTCGCGTCACCCGCCCCGTCCCCGGCCAGCGCACCAACACGCTGTCGGCGGCACGCGCCTCTCCTATCCCGAAAATGAGCGGCGAGAGCGCCGATTGCGAAAGATACGACGAGCCGGTGGCCACGAAACGCCGCTGCACCTGCCCGCCCGTGTGGACGGTGACGAGCGCCCCCAGCGCGTCGCGATTGGGCGGAACCCCAACCAGGCGCACGCCGATCCCGGCCGCCCCCTCCGGATCATTGCGAAACAGCCTTGGCCGACCCCCGTTGACCGTCACCAGCAGATCGAGATCACCGTCGCCGTCGATGTCTGCCGTGGCGACGCCGCGTCCCACCAGCGCCTCCCGGAAGTCGGCCCCCACCGCGTCGCTGGCGTCGCGGAAGTCACCTCCGCCCACCCCCAGGAACAGCTGCGGGCGCTGCGCGAACGTCTGCTCCCGCCTCACCGCGTTGATCCCCGGCTCGATGTGCCCGTTTGCGGCCACGATATCGAGCGCACCGTCGAGGTTGAAGTCGGCGAATGCCACGCCGAAGGTCAACGGCACCAGCGTGGGGCGCGAGAGGCGCGCGGCGCCCGCCCGGTCCTGGAAAAGGTCTTCGCCGATCCGGGTGAAGAGGGCCAGCGGCTCGTGGGCGTAGTTGCCGATCGCGATGGCCCATCTCCCGTCACCGCTCAGATCCGCGGCATCGATGCCCATTCCCGCACGCGCGCGCCCCGCTTCGTCAAAGGCGACGCCCGCCCGCACCGCAATGTCGGTAAAGGTGCCGTCCCCGTCGTTGCGGTACAGGAAGTTGCGCTGCGTGTCGTTTGCGACCACCAGGTCCGGCCAACCGTTCCCATTGAAGTCCGTCACCGCGACGCCCAGCGACTTGCCCTCCGGGTTGTGGACGCCCGCCCGCTCCGTGATGTCGGTGAAAGGCGCCCCGGCGCCCTCGTTCCGGTAGAGTCGGCAGGATTCCCCCTCGTACTGCCGGGGCGTTGCGTACGACTTCGTCGTGCCGTCGATGGTGGTGAAGAGGTCGGTTTCGGGCGTCCAGCGCACGTAGTTGCACACGAACAGGTCGAGCCATCCGTCGAGGTCGGTGTCGACCCACGCGGCCGCCGTCGACCAGGCCGGAGGCCCTTCCGGGGGGTCGCCCACCACCGCCATGCGGGCGGTTACGTCTGTGAAGACGCCGTCGTCGTTGCGCAGCAAGCGGTTCGGGCCGACCGCGGTGAGGTAGATGTCCGGGTCACCGTCACCGTCGTAGTCGGCCACGGCTGCGCCCATCCCGTAGAGCGACAGGCCGAGTCCCGCCGCGACGGTCCGGTCCTCGAAGCTGCCGTCTCCCAGGTTTCGGTAGAGGCGCTGCGTCGGGCGCTGCCCCGAGCCCTCGTGGCCAGGCCACCAGTCGGAATTGACGAGGAGCAGGTCGGGGTCGCCGTCGATGTCGTAGTCCAGAAAAGCGGCCCCGCTCCCGAGCGTTTCGGGCATCCACTTTTCGCCGAAGGCGCCGTTTTCCTGCTCGAAGTCGATGCCGGCCTCGGCGGCAATCTCCGTGAAGCGAATCCCGATTTCGACCGGTACGCCCGGGTCCGTCGCATCGGACGGCTCGGCGTACCCGGGCCCTTCCGCCTCCGGCTCACCGCGTCCGCAGGCGGCGAACGACAGCACGATAGCGCTCGCGAACAGCGGCACAGGCACGCCAGGGGCCTTCCACGGGCCGCAGAGGCACCTCGTGGGCCCGCTCGTATCCCCCTCCGCCCATGAAGCTTGTCGTGTCCTGGCGGCCTCCAGCGGCGTCACCGGATGACCTCGAGCCGATGCACCGGGATCCGTTGCGCCATTATGTTGACGCCCGGGTTGCGGGCCCGGTAGGCCCGGGTGATTTCCTGCGCGGCCTCGTCAATTCCGTAGTAGAGGTAGGCGGCCTCGGCACGCGCGGCCTCGTCGTCCCGCCCCAGCGCCCGCAGCGACAGCATTCGATGGTAATGTGCGACTCGGTCTTCGGGGTCGATCGCCAGCACCCTGTCCAGCGCGTTGAGCGCGTCCTCGTACCGCCCGTCCAGGAAGAACGTTCTGCCGAGCGCGCGCCACGCCGCCCGGTCGCCCGGGAAAACCTCAAGCACCCGGCGCAGCGCCCGCACGGCCTCCTCATAGCGGCCATCCTCCTGGAGCACCTGCCCCCAGACCCACGCGGCGCGCGCGTTCCCGGCCTCGATCTCTTCCACCCGGGCGAGCGCCTCGTAGACGAGCGCCAGGTTGCCCTCCGCGAACGCGGTCCGCGCCAGGTTCAGCGGACCATCGAGTCGCCCGGGCTCCAGCATCTCAACGCGGGAAAACGCCTCGGCGGCCCTTCTGTAGTCCCCCTCGAGGAGCAGCGCGATCCCGTAGTCGTTGTGGCGCGTCCAGTCCGCGTCCGCGCCCGGCCCTTCAGCCAACCTGTCCTCCGCCCCGGCCCGGCCAGCCACCCCCACCGTCCCCTCCGCCGTCCCGCCAACGCCCGGGGTCACCCGCACCCGCACCGAGTCCGCCGCGATCTCGGTCACCGGCAGCTCCGGCGGCACGTCGAACCCTCTGAAACCCGCCGGGTTCGTTTCGAAGGCGAACTCGGTGTACGCGCGGTCGAACTTCCGCCACAGGAGCCGGGCGCTGACCGTCACCTCCGACCCGGCCAGCTCCACCGGCAGGGTGAGCTCGTAGTGAGCCACATCGGCGGACCCGGGTCCGATCACGTTCGCGTAGACGGTGGCGTGGATGTCCTGTGCATTGCGCTTGTGGATCCCGTTGCCCTCGCGGTCGACCATCACCGCCTTGAAGGTGTGCGCGTAGGGATCCAGGTGTCCGTCCTCCGCCAGCAGGCCGCTCGCAGCCAGCAGTCGCCCGTCGGCGTCCGTGACGGCAAACTCGATCCACCCCTCGTTCGAATCGTTGGTTCCCCCCGGGAAGGTATGCCCGACGCCCAGGTTCCGTACAACGACATCGAAGGTGACGGGCACCCCCGCTGGAACCTCGGACCCATCGTCCGCAAGAACCAGCGTCGCGCCCGCGCCCGGGACCGCCTCCGGCGCCATCGCCCCCATGCCCGGCTCCGTGGGCAGCAGCGCCGCACCCACCTCACCGACCCGCGCCGCGAAAACGTCCACCCGCAGCTTCTCAGCCCGCAGAAAGTCCTCGATCCGCCGTAGCGTCGCGGTGTCGCCCCTCAGGTAGGGGAGCGCGGTGTTGGCCCCGAGGAACCGGTGCGAGCGGACCGCCCCGTTCGCTGCCGCCAGGTCTCCGCGCGGTGCACGCTCGCGGGGCATGTGACAGTCCTGGCAGACCTGTCTGGCCTGGGGCAGGTAGAATGTGCGCGCAGCGTTCAGCGAAACGCCGCTGTCGTCCCAGCTGTCGAACTCGTTCTGGCCCCGCAACCAGCGATAGTTGTTGACCGGCTCGGTGAGGCCGACCTTGTGGCAGGTCGCGCAGTAGCCGCTCTCACGGAAGAAGGGCTTGAGCAGGCGGGCGGAGTGCACGGCTGGCCGTGACCTGACGGCCGCGTCGTGCAGGAATCCCCGCAGCGACCCCGGGGGCGCGTCCGCGAAGATGTACGGGCTGGCCGCGGCGTCCGTAATGTTGTAGTTCCCGTTCCCGGTCCGGTCGTGAATGCGGTCGATCCCGTGACAGGAAAGGCAGGTCAGTCCTGCCTGTGCGCCGGGCGAGCCGCGGTCGATCTCGCGCCCCATCGCTCCCGCGAAGAGCAGCACGGGGTCGTGGCAGCTGCTGCACCACTTGCTCGCTGCCCGTCCCTCTCCCGCGGTGGCGACGCCGGGAGAAGCCAGATGGCGGTCGATCCAGCGGTTGGATTCCCTGGGGTCGGCACGCATCGCATTGATCGTCGCCTCGTAGAACGGGTTGTTGAACGAAGCAAAGCGGTGTGCCGAAGTGGCCCACTGGTCAACGACGTCCGGGTGGCAGCGCTCGCAGCTGCCGCTGCCGACGCGGGCGTCGCTGACGAAACCGCGCGCCCGGACTTCGGCCCGGATTGCGTCCACCGGCCCGCCCCCGTCATCCCGCACCAGAAAGCTCGTGTCGAGGAACCCCCCGGTCGTTGTTGTCGCGGGGGACGGGAAGAAAGGGCTCTCCGGCGGGACCGCCCCGTTCGGCACCCAGCCGGCGGGCCCGAAGTCCCCGCGCAGCATGCGGGCGGCGTCGCGCTCCACACCGCCGGGGGCTTCCGCTCCCGCGCCTGCCACCACCTCACCGGGTTCGCTGCCTCCCAACGCCAGACCCCCGTGCACGACGAACAGCACCAGGCTCGCCGCCGCGGCCACACCCAGAAAGCGCCCCAACCGCGCCGCCGGCGGGCGCGTGTGACTCACCGCCCGGTGCGCCGCATAGCCGGCAAGCGCCAGCACCGCCGCCGCTCCGTGCAGCCACCACGCCCAGCTGTTCCCCTCCGTTGCTGCCTGCGAGAAGACAAAAAGCCCGGTCACGACCAGTCCGACACCGATCGCCGCGTACGGCGCCCCGGTCAAGGCGGCCGAGTGATGGTACCGCCGCCATACCCGCGGAAGGTGCGCGACCAGGAACGCCGCCATCAGTACGGCCAGGACCAGCCCCGCGCCGGTGTGGGCCAGAAGAAGGACCTGGTAGAAGCGTGGAAGGCTCGCCGCGCCCAGCGCGAAGGGCTCGAGCCCGACCCGATCCGCCAAGCGCACCAGAAGCAGGTAGAGCGTGTCGGCGAGCACGAACCCGGCCAGTCCGACCGCGACCGCGAGCAGTCGCTCAAGCGTCGGCGGAAGCAGGGACGACGACGACCGCCCCGCGCTCCCCTGGACGTTCCTGTTCAGAGTTCGCTCCTGCATATGCTGATGAAACCCTTTCCGGCGGACGCGCGTCCAAAACCTAAGGATAGGGGTTTCCGCTGCAACAGACCGGGCTCCAGATGCGACGTAGCGTGGTCGGATCACGACACACCGGGGGTGCCGGGTTGGCCACCAGAGGGGTCCGGCCGCGCGAATCGCGAGTGAAATGGGTGTCTGGGCAGGTCGCGGAGGGTTTTCTTGCTTGACAGAACCCCGAACCCTATTCTTACGTCGCGTAGTCTATCTACCCTCATCGGGTGACCGAACATGCGAAGGCAGTTGGCTCGGCGACTTGGCGGGTGTGGCCATCCCCGCCTTTCCTTTTCTGTCGCTGTGCGCGTTCGCGTCCTTAGCGGGCCCGGGTGGGCCCGCTCCCGCAGGGTTCTGCTTCAAGGAGGTGTCCCATGACCAAGAGGATGTTGTTAACGCTGTGCCCGGGGCTGCTCGCCCTGGCTGTAGCATCAACGGTGTCGGCCCAGGAGGGCGGCACCGTGATGGGGAGGGTCACCGACGCCTTGAGCACTGAGCCGCTCCTCAACGCCCAGATCAGTCTCGATGGAACGACCCGCGGAAACCTCAGTAACGCGGAGGGACGGTACATCATACTGAACGTTCCGCCAGGCACCTACACGGTGCGGGTGCGGATCCTGGGCTACGCGCCGGCGCAGGAGGAGGTGACGGTCACCGCAGAGGGGACCCACATGGTGGACTTCGCGCTCACCCAGCAGGCCATCGAAATCGAGGGGTTGGTGGTGACCGCTCTGGGCATCGAGCGGGAGGAACGCGCCCTTACCTACCCGGTCCAGACCGTGAGGGCGGACGTTCTGGAGCGGACGCCCGAGGTCAATCTCGTTCAGGCGCTGCAGGGACAATCCGCCGGCATTCAGGTCGTTCAGTCGAGCGGTCGTCCAGGGGCTTCGTCGACGATCCAGATTCGCGGGCAGTCGACGTTCACCGGGTCGAGCCAGCCGCTTTTCATCATCGATGGGATACCGGTCAGCATCGACCTGGACGCGGAGTCGGGAGGCAGCATCTTCGGGCGCGGGCAGGCCGGTAACCGGGGCATGGATTTCGACCTCACGAACATCGAGGAGATCTCGGTACTGCGGGGCGCCGCCGCCACCGCGCTCTATGGATCGCGGGCGTCCGCGGGCGCGGTCGTCATAACGACCAAGCAGGGTACGCCCGGCCAGCCGATCCGGTTCGAGTACTCGACCTCCTACCGTATGGACAATCCGATCCTCGAGGGATACGTGACCGACTGGGCGGCGGGGCGTGACCGCCTCCTGTGCAACGGCATCCGGCAGGCTGACGGCGGCTACTGCCAGTCGGGGTACCCCACCGATTCGGGCTTCGAGACGCGCACCATCACGAGTTCGAGCTATCCGGGGTGGGGTCCCCACAGGGACAGCATTCCGCCCGAGGTGGTAGCCGCGCTCGGCGAGGTCGTCTTCGAGGATTCGCGCAGCCAGTACTACCAGACGGCGCAGACGCTGGACAACTCGCTGCGGGCCACGGGCAGCCTGGGAAGCGCGGGGTCCTTCACCTTCGGGATCTCGTACTTGAACCAGGGCGACATCACACCAACGGGGAAGCTCGAGCGGCTCAACGCGACCGCGAACGTCAGCCTGCAGATGTCCGACAGGCTTACGTCGACGACAAGCGTTCAGAGGATCAATACCCGCAACCCCTGGCCGCATGACTCCTGGGTCAGTGTCCATCACAACCTGCTCCATATCCCGCCCAACGTCGACATCCGTACGGCGTGGAACGAGGACGGAACGCCGGTGATGTGGGGCTCGAACAGTCCGCACTACCAGTGGGTGGCCGAGAACGAGTACAGGGACAGCAACGTCAACCGCTGGATCGTCTCGCAGCGTTTTGCGGCCAACGTCGTGTCGGGGATCCGGCTTACGAATACGATCGGGTTGGACACCTACCTCGACGAGCGCCGCACCTTCCAGAACGAGCGGCCGTGGCAAACCGAACGAGGGCTTGGCTCCGGCTACACACAGCAGGAGAAGCTCAACCGCACGCAAATCAACAACGACCTGGTGCTCAGCCTGGAAGAGACGCGGCTTGCCGAGGACTTCAGCGTCAGCGGGCTGGTCGGTGGCAACATCTGGATGACGGAAACCAGCCGCATCACCGGCCGGGGCAGCACCATCGTCATCCCGGACTACTACAACGTCGAGAACTTCGAGGACCAGCGGGTCTTTGCGGCCCTGCCGCAGAATCGGCGGCTGCTCGGGTTGTACGGCCAGGTCACACTCGACTATAAGGGCTGGTCGTACTTCACCCTTACCGGACGCAACGACTGGAGCTCGACGCTTCCGAAGGACGCGAACAGCTTTTTCTATCCGTCCGCGAGCGTTGGCGTCATTTTCACGGACGCGCTCAACTGGCACCCCGGCTGGCTGCAATACGGCAAGGTACGTGTGTCGTACGCCAAGGTGGGGAACGACGCGCCGCCCTACAGCCTGTCGTCACGGTATTTTGCGGCAAGCGCTCCGGGGGTGCACCAGGGAAGCTACCAGTTCGACCCGACGACGATCACCTTCCCCTTCCGTGGACAGGTCGGATTCGTACAGGGCACCCAGCTCGGGAACCCGCTCATTCGGCCGGAGTCGACGACGGAGACGGAAATCGGACTGGAGCTGCGCGGGTTGAACAATCGCGCCAGCGTGGACCTGTCCTACTACAGCAAGAAGAGCTACGACCAGATCTTCCGTGTTCCGTCCTCCGCGTCGAGCGGCTACACCTCCATCGTCCGGAACGCCGGCGACCTTCGCAACGAGGGGTGGGAGGTTTCCGTTCGCGGACGGCCGATCCAGACCCGCGACTTCACCTGGGATCTGAACGTCAACTGGACCCGCAACGAGAACTCGGTCATCGAGCTAGCACCAGGCATCGACAACCTGCATCTGGCCGGCTACTCATGGCCCAGTATCCGAATCATGGAAGGACTCCCCTACGGGGTGATCTGGGGCTACGGCTACCAGCGCAATTGCATGCCGGCAACGGGTGACTACTGCTTCACCGATCAGCCCAAAGGCGCCCTCATTCTCGGTGACGAGAACTGTTCGAGCGTCCGCTTCAACGGGCCCGGCGACTGCCACGGCCTGCCCATCCGCACGCAGCGGCAATTGCCCCTGGGGAGCGCGCTGCCGGACTGGCTCGCGAACTTCAGGAGCGTCTTCCGCTACAAGGGCGTCGGCCTGTCGAGCCTCTGGGACGTCCGCAAGGGAAGCCAGATCCTCAACTTCGAGATCCAGTACACGACGGGCCGCAACGGGCGGCACATCCTGACGAACGATCGCTACCAGGAAGTGGTGCTGGAGGGAATCAACCAGACGACTGGCCAGCCGAACGACCAAATGGTCATCAAGGACCCGACCTACTACGAACTCATGCACGGCTACGACAAACACGAGGGCCAGATTGAGCCCGGCGGCTTCGTCAAGCTGCGCGAGGTGACGCTCTCCTACGACCTCCCGAGGTACGCGCTGGACCGCACCGGCCTGGACCGCGCGACCGTGTTCGTGATCGGGCGCAACCTGGGGGTCTGGTCGGACTTCTCGATGGGCGATCCCGAAGGGGACATCTCCGGGGGCGCGAACAGCGCCTGGCAGTACTATCGCCACTTCCCGGCGCCGCAGACCCGCGGTCTGACCTTCGGAATCCGGACGAGCTTCTGACCATTGGCACCCAAATGAAAGGAGGAGAACCGTGTTTGATATGAAGAGATCGTGGATCACCCGGTCGGCTTCGGTTGCGCTCCTGGTCGTGCTGGTGGGCGGCTGCGAGAGCTTCCTCGACGTCAATACGGACCCCAACGCGCCGGTGAATGCGCGCGTGGACGTCCGTCTGCCGGCGATTGTCACCGGGATGGTGCATACAGTCTACTACGGAGACCCGGGGCAGTGGACCGTCGAGTGGATGCAACAGACCTCGTACAACAGGGATTCACGTTCATACGACGAGATCCAGCTGTACGAGGTGCAGGACAACTCCGCCAACGGGGCGTGGAACTTCCACTACGCCACCATGCTCAACGAGCTCAAGCTCATGGCCGAGGAGGTCGATCCGGAAGCGGAAACCGCCTACGCCGGCCTGGTCCAGTTCCTGTCGGGCTGGATGTGGGCCTACACGACGGATCTATGGGGGCCCGTGCCCTTCACCGATGCGCTCGACCCTGCCCAACCGACGCCGGCGTACGACGACCAGCTCCCGACCATCTATGGGCAGGCGCTCACGATGATGGACGAGGCGGTGGCAACCATGAGGCAGCCGAGCCTGAGGAAGCCGGGCGCGAGCGACCTGCTCTTCGGCGGGGACATGGCCCGCTGGATCAAGCTGGCACGCACCGTCCAGGCCCGGCACCAGCTGCGTCTGGCGTATGCTCCCGGAGAGAATGCACAGGAGCGCGCGCAGGCGGCTTTGGCCGCGCTCGCCGAGGGCTTCACCAGCAACGCCGACGACGCCGTCTTCGAGTATCCGGGAGGACCTGGTTCCCGGAACCCGCTTTGGCGGTACATCGACCGCGGCCTGCTCTTTACGGCGAGCGGACTGACGGTAGAAATGCTGATGGAACGCAACGACCCCAGGCTTCCCATCATGGTGGAGCCGACGATCAAGGATATGGAAAACGGGCAGACGGTCTATCGTGGCCACTACAACCACATGGACCCGGAGGACGACTCGACGATATCCGAGGTGGGGCACTTCTTTACCGCCGAGGACGCGCCGTTGAGCATGGGCACCTTCGCCGACGCCAAGTTTACGGAGGCGGAAGCGCGGTTGATCGTGAGCGGCCCCGGGGCGGCGGACGCGCCGTACCGGGAAGGCATCCGCGCGATCATGCAGAAGTGGGGCGTGGACGCGGCTGAAATCGACGCCTATCTGGCCGAACGGCCGTCGCTGGGGTCGGTGGCCAACCCGCTCGAGGAGATCATCAGGGAGAAGTGGATCGCCAACTACCTGACGATCGAGCCCTGGAACGACTGGCGCCGGACGGGATATCCCCGGATCGACCCCGTTCCGGGCGCTTTCCTGCCGTCGATCCCGGTGCGGATCCGCACGCCGGAATCGGAGTTGGCGAGCAACCGCGAGAATGTCGACGCTACGGGGGTCGACCCCGGGCTCAGGGGCATGCTGTTCGAGGGGCCGTCGGTGTGGTGGAGCGGATCGCCACCGGCCAGCGTAACCGGAGGAAACTAGGTGAAACCCCTTTGGCCGGGCCCCAGCGGCCCCCGGCCACAACGGCTCCCGGGACCCGGTTCCCGCCGGAGCACCCCCCGACGCCGCCGGAATCCGCA
>JAPOOQ010000508.1 GCA_026713345.1 Gemmatimonadota bacterium
CTGGGGGGTGAACTACTCCCTGGGAATCGACGGGATTTCCGTCTTCATGGTCCTGCTGACCACCCTGACGACGCCGATCGCGATCCTCGGCTCCTTCAACTACATCAGGGAGCGGCGCAAGGCGTTCTACGCACTGATGCTGTTGCTGCAGATGGGGGTGATCGGCGTTTTCCTGGCGACCGACATCTTCCTCTTCTACGTCTTCTTCGAGCTCACCCTGATTCCGATGTACTTCATCGTGGGGATCTGGGGGGGCGAGCGCAGGATCTACGCCGCCGTGAAGTTCTTCCTCTACACGGCGGTCGGGTCGCTGCTGATGCTGGTCGCGATCCTGTACATGTACTTCAGCAGCGGGGTGGACTCCTTCAGCTACGAGGCCTTCCTGAACGCGGACCTCTCGATGCGCGAGCAGCTCTGGCTCTTCGCGGCCTTCGCGCTGGCCTTCGGGATCAAGGTGCCGATCTTCCCGCTGCACACCTGGCTCCCCGATGCGCACGTGGAGGCGCCCACCCCCGGCTCGGTGATCCTGGCCTCGCTGCTGCTCAAGATGGGCACGTACGGCTTCCTCAGGTTCCTGCTCCCCTTCTTCCCCGGGGCGGCGCAGCACCCGACCGTGGTCACGGTCATGCTCGTCCTTGGCGCGGCGGGGATCATCTACGCGGCCTGGGTGGCGGCGGTGCAGCCCGACGCGAAGAAGCTGGTCGCCTACACGTCGGTCGCGCACATGGGGTTCGTCGTGATCGGCGTCTTCGCCCTGACCGTCAACGGATTGCAGGGCGGCCTCGTCGTGATGATCAGCCACGGCGTCTCCACCGGCGCGCTCTTCCTCCTCCTCGGGATGATGTACGAACGGCGCCACACCCGCCTCATCGACGACTTCGGCGGCATCGGACGGGTCGCGCCCCTCTTCGCCACCGTCTTCGTGATCACGGCCCTCGCCTCGATCGGCCTCCCCGGCACCAGCGGCTTCGTCGGCGAGTTCCTCGCGCTGATCGGCACCTTCGAGACCCACGCGGTCGCCGCGATCATCGCCGCCACCGGGGTCATCTTCGCGGCGTACTACATGCTGCCCATGGTCCAGCGCGTCCTCTTCAACGAGCTCGACAAGGAGGAGAACCGCAACTTCGCCGACCTGTCGCGCCGCGAGATGTGGGTCCTCGGGCCCCTGGTCGCGCTGATGATCTGGATCGGCGTGCAACCCGCGCCCTTCCTCGAGCGCATGGAGCCCAGCGTGCAGGCGGTGCTGGAGCGGGTGGAGGAGGGCGCCATGGCGGCGGCCCCCGATTCCGCGGACGTGACGGTGGCGGCGGCAACCCTACCGGAAGTGGAGGACTGACGCGATGCTGCTCGACTACTCGTCCAGCTTCCACTACGTCCTGGCGCTCCTCCCCGAGGTGGTGATCTCGATCGGGGGGATGCTGGTGCTGATCATGGGCGTGGTGCGGAAACGCGAACGGGGCCACACGGCGGAGCTGGGGTGGATCTCGCTGGGCGTGCTGGCGGTCGCGGCCGTGGCCAACGGGTGGCTCTACTCGGGGGTGAGCGAAGAGGGCGCCACCGCGATGATCGCGCTCGACGGCTTCCGTCTCTTCGCCAACTGGGTCTTCCTGATCGGCGCCGCCTTCTCGATCGTGATATCGCTGGCCTACGTCGACCGGCAGCGCCTGCAGGCGGGCGAGTACTACTCCCTGATCCTCTTCGCGACGATCGGGATGATGGTCATGGCCGCCGCCCGGGATCTGATGGTGATCTTCCTGGGCCTCGAGCTCATGTCGATCGCCGTCTACGCCCTGGTCGGCTTCAACCGGCGCGACCGGCGCAGCGCGGAGGCGGGCCTCAAGTACTTCCTGCTCGGCGCCTTCGCCAGCGGCTTCCTCCTCTTCGGCATCGCGCTCGTCTACGGGGCGACCGGCAGCGCCAACATCCACGCGATCGCGGTGGCGGTGCAGGACGGCGCGGCCCCCGCCGCCCTGATGGTCCCCGGAGTCGCGCTCCTCGCGATCGGGCTGGCCTTCAAGGTCGCGGTCGTTCCCTTCCACATGTGGACCCCGGACGTCTACGAGGGCGCCCCCACCCCCGTCACCGCGTTCATGGCGGCGGCGGTCAAGGCGGCTGCCTTCGTGGCATTCCTGCGCGTCTTCGTGGTCGGGCTGGACGGTGTCTACAACCAGTGGTGGAGCATCCTGTGGTGGCTCGCGGCGATCACGATGGTCGCGGGCAACGTGGTTGCGCTCGTCCAGTCCAGCGTCAAGCGCATGCTCGCCTATTCGTCGATCGCGCACGGGGGCTACCTGCTGGTCGCGCTGGTGGCCGCCAACGACACCGCCGCCGCCGCGCTCCTCTTCTACCTGCTGATCTACACGGTGATGAACATCGGCGCGTTCGCGATCGTGATCTCGGTGGGGAACCAGTCCGAAGAGAACATGAGCATCGAGAGCTACGCCGGATTCGGGTGGCGCAAGCCGGTGATGGGCGTCTTCATGACGGTGTTCCTGCTCTCGCTGGCGGGCTTCCCGGGCACGGCGGGATTCATCGCCAAGTACAACCTCCTGCTCGGGGCGGCCGAGTCGAATCTGTGGGTGCTCTCGATCATCCTAGTCCTCACCACGGTCGTTTCGTACTGGTACTACCTGCGTGTGGCGTGGTACATGTGGATGAAGGAGGCGCCGGAGGAGGCGGCTGCGGGCGGTCCGGCCCAGGCCCTCACCCCCTTCGCCACCCATGTGGTCCTCTTCGTGAGTGTCGGACTGATTCTGCTGGGCGGCATCTTCCCCGGTGCGTTGCTGGAGATGGCCGCGGACTCGGTCGTGGGCCTCAGGGACTTCATGGCCGGCCCCGTGGCGGGTCCCTGACGGGGGCCGACCCGCTGATGGACCATATCTTCCGCCAGTACGACATCCGCGGGATCGTCGGCGAGGATCTGGACGCGGGGGTCGCGGAGGCCGTGGGGCGCGCGTACGGCTCCGAATTGCGGGCCCGCACCGGGAAGCCGTCGCCGTGTGTGGTGGTGGGGGAAGACAACCGCCCGTCGTCGCCGGTGCTGCGGGCGGGGCTGGGGGAGGGGCTGAGGTCGTCCGGGTGCGACGTGATCCAGCTGAACACCGTGCCCACGCCCGTCGCCTACTTCGCCGAGCACGAGTATGAGGCCGACGGGGCGGTGCAGATCACCGGGTCCCACAATCCGCCCGAGTACAACGGCATCAAGATGACGATGGACGGCGCTTCGCTGCACGGCGGCGCGATCCGCGCGCTCCTGAGGCGCATCCGTGAGGGCGACCTGGCCAGCGGGGACGGCGCGCTGCAGGAACGCGACGTGCTCCCCGCCTACGTGGCCGATGTCGCCGGCCGCTTCCGCCTGACCCGCCCCGTCAAGGTGGTGGTCGACTGCGGCAACGGCACCGGCTCGGTGGTCGCGGTCGAGCTGCTGGAGGCGGTGGGCGCCGAGGTGGTCCCGCTCTACTGCGAATCCGACGGGACCTTCCCCAACCATCACCCCGACCCGACGGTGGACGAGAACGTGCAGGACATGATCGCCGCGGTGAGCGCCCACGACGCCGACCTGGGCATCGGCTTCGACGGCGACGCGGACCGGATCGGCGTGGTGGACGACCGGGGCGACATCATCCGGGGCGACGTCCTCCTCCTCCTCTTCGGCCTCGATCTTCTCCGCCGTCGCGGCCCGGGCGAAACACTCGTCTTCGACGTGAAGTGTTCCCAGGTGCTGCCGGAGGAGTTCGCGCGGGCGGGCGGCGTCCCCGTCATGTGGAAGACCGGCCACTCCCTCATCAAGGAGAAGATGCGCGAGACGGGGGCGCTCATCGCCGGCGAGCTCTCCGGCCACATCTGCTTCGCCGACGAGTACCTGGGGTTCGACGACGCCCCCTATGCCGCCTGCCGCCTGCTGGAGATGGTGGCGGCGTCCCCGGAGCCGCTCTCCGCGACGACCGCGGCGCTCCCCGCGTACGTGTCGACCCCCGAGCTGCGCATCGAAGTCCCGGAGGAGGAGAAGTTTGACCTGGTGGAGCGCGCCGTCGCGCACTTCAGCGCCCGGCACGAGGTGGTCGCGGTGGACGGTGTGCGCGTCCTATTCGGCGACGGGTGGGGGCTGGTGCGCGCGTCGAACACGCAGCCGGTCATCGTGGCCAGGTACGAGGCGAAGACGGCGGAGCGCCTGGCCGGGATCCGGGACGTGATGGAGGGGTGGCTGCGCGGGGAGGGGGTGGGGGTCTGAACTTACCGGACCCGGCCAACTGGCTGGGGTGGACGGTGGGCGACCGGTCCGACAGGGATATCGGGGTCCTCACGATTGCAGGCCTCCGGCTGGACCGGCGCGAACGCCTCGGGGAAAAGCAGCCGGAGAAAGACTAACACTAAAAGCTCGACACCCCCAACCCCCCCAGCCCCTCCGCCATCACGACCTCCTCGGTCCAGTAGGGTTCCCCGTACCGGCACCGGATCATCGCCCCGTAGGTGGCGTGCACGGCGCGGATCTGCTCCAGCACCGGCCGGTCCCCGCCCGGGAACACCTCGCCGATGCCGCTCTTCCCCTCGAACTGCGTACCGTACGCGGCCAGCGCCTCGAGCTTGCGTTCCATCTGGGCGCTTATGTCGATCACGAACGTCGGCTTCACAGCGTCCTCCCGGAAGGCCAGCGCGTAGACCACCTTCTCGGGACGGTGCGGGGCGCCCCCTGCAGGAAAGTTGCGCAGCCCCGCCAGAAACGACGCATCCCGCGCCAGCCGTGCCGCCCGGCGGTGATCCGGATGCCGCCCCTCCACCCAGTGCGTCACCACCACCCGCGGCCTCAACTCCCGGATCAGCCCGGCCACCACCACCTGCGACTCCCGGTCATTCACCACCGCCGTGTCCGGCGGCCCCGCGCACCTCCGCACGGCCAGCGCCATCACCTCCGCCGCGGCCGCCGCCTCGCGCGCACGGCTCGCGCGCGTCCCCCGCGACCCCGCCTCCCCCGCGGTCAGGTCCAGCACGCCCGTCCGCGCCCCCGCCTCCGCCGACTTGATCAGCGCGCCCCCGCAGAAGATCTCCGCGTCGTCGGGGTGGGCCATCACCGCCAGCACATCGAGCGGCCGGGTCACTCGTACCTCAGCGCATCCACCGGATCCAGCTTTGCGGCGCGCAACGCCGGAATCATCCCGAACAGGATCCCCGTCAAGGCCGCGAGCGATATTGCGGCAAAGACCGACCAGAGCGGGATTCGCGCCGGCAGCGGCGTGTAGTAGGCCAGCAGTTCCGAAATCCCCCAACCGATCATCAGACCCGCCGCCGCGCCCGTCGCGGTGAGCAGCGAGGCCTCGATCAGGAACTGCCACTTGATCTCGCGCTGCGTCGCTCCGACCGCCTTTCGGATGCCGATTTCCCGGGTGCGTTCGGTCACGGAGATCAGCATGATCCCGATGACGCCGATCCCCCCCACCAGCATCCCGACCGACGACAGCCCTATCATGACCGCGAAGAACGCCCCGGTGAGCTGGTTGAACAGATCGGCGATCTGGTCGCTGCGCACGAAGCCGAAGTTGTTATCCTCGCCGGGCCTCAGACCACGCATGGAGCGGAGCGCGGAGATGATCTGCTCCTGCGCGTCCTGGGGCGTCACGCCCTCGCGGGGGGCCACCTGTACGTTTATGAAGGTGAAGCGGTCGCGGGCCTTGAGGCGCTTGTCGGCCGCCGTGTACGGGGTGATTGCGAAGTTGGAGCTGGCCTCGCCGAAGAGGTTGTCCTCGGGTTCGTAGACCCCCACGACGGTGAAGAGTTCGTTGGCCGCGCGCCGGCCCGCGTTCACCCTGAGCCGCTTCCCTACGGGATCCAGCTGCCCGAAGACCGCCTCGGCCAGCGATGCCGACAGGACCACGACGGCCCTGGCCTGGTTCACCTCGGCGGGGGTGAAGTCCCTGCCGGAGAGGAAGTCTCCCGGGAAGAACGCCGGCCATTCGCTCGACGACGCGCGCCAGCTCGCGTTCACCCAGTTGGACCGGTAGCGGAGCGCTGCGCCGAACTCGAAGCCGGCGACGGCCAGACCGACACCCGGCAGGGTCCGCACCCGGCGGATCTCGCGGTCGCTGATCGGCGGGCGGTCGAACCAGGACGGTCTTCCGGAGCCGTCGAGGATGACGCGCACCTCGCTGAAGTCGAAGGGCATGAGCGTGAAGTTGTTGGGTCCCGCCGATTCGACTGCGCCGAGGACTTCGCTGCGTATTCCTTCGATGACGGCCGCGACCGTAACCACCACGCCCGCCCCGATCCCGACGCCGAGCACGGTCAGCACCGTGCGGCGCCAGTTGGCGAACAGCGCCGCTCTGGCGACCCGCGTGCCTTCGCCCAGGACGTGCATCCAGGAGTCCGTGTTGGCCCGGCGCCGATCGAGGCCGTTCATCTACTCGTACCTCAGCGCGTCGACCGGATCGAGACGCGCGGCCCGGGATGCGGGATACACTCCCGACACCACGCCCACAATGACCCCGAGTGAAACCCCGAGGATGATCCACTGGGGCGCCACGGCTGCGGGCAGCGGCGAGACCGAAGCCACCAGCACCGTGAGCGCAACCCCGATCCCGACCCCGATGACCGCCCCCATCCCGGAGAGGGTGCCGCTCTCGACGAGCACCTGAAAGAGGATGTCCGCCCTGCGGGCCCCGATCGCCTTGCGGACCCCGATCTCCCGGGTCCGTTCCATCACGGAGACCAGCATGATGTTCATGATCACGATCCCTCCGACCACGAGCGAGGTCCCCACCAGCCCCGGCAGCGATATGTAGAGGATCCGGCTGATCTGGTTCCAGAAGCCCAGCACCCCTTCCACGGTTTCGGCGGCGAAGTTGTTGAGTTCGGTGGGTCTGAGCTTTCTCTGCACC
>JAPOOQ010000509.1 GCA_026713345.1 Gemmatimonadota bacterium
CTTGCCGTCCTCCCGGTGCTCTCCTGCGCACGGGAAAGCGGACTTCGCTTCTCCCCTGAAACCCCGGTGGCGGGCTCCGAGGTCACCGTCCGCTATTCTCCGGTCGCCGCCCTTGCGGACGAATCCGAATTGGTGCTCCGCGGCACGTACCGGACGACCGCTGACGACAAGCCATGGCGGGTTCCTGACGACGAGAGACTGCTCACAATCCCCAGCATGAGGCGCGGCTCCGGCGGCACCTTCACCACCCGGTTCACCCTGCCTGAATCGGCCGTTTACGCCGCCTTCGTGGTCGAGGACGCAGCAGGCGAGCGCCTCGACACGAACGGCGGCAGTCTCTTCGATCTGCTGGTCCGCGAGGCGGATGGAACGCCCCTCTACCACGGGCTGCTGAGGCGGGCCGACGAGTTCGAAGACCGGAACGTGCTTACGTCGTTGGAGGTGCTTCGGCGCGCCATGGAACTCTACCCCGATTCACTGGACGGATGGAGCCGTCTCCGCTCGCTCGAGATCCGGGCGTTGGGTTCGAGCACCGGCGACAGCCTGTTCGTCCGGCACCAGGAGAACTTCGCGGCGATTCACGAGCGCTACAGGGATCGTGACGACCTGCCGTCGTCAACGGTGCAGGCGATCTCCAACTACGCCGCGGCGTTGCGCGACTCGGAAGGTGCTTCCCACTGGCGAGAAGTCTCCGTAGCGACGATCGGTACGGACGACTGGGCATTGAATACTACCTTCTCGCTGGATGGCCAGCGGCGAGCGGAAGGCCCGGAGGCAGTGCTCGAAGCGTTCGAGCGGCATTGGCCGGACGCGCAGGGGAAGATTGCCCCGTTCGCGTCATTGGCGTTGGAGGCCGCCATCGAGTCCTCGGATCTTGCGGTGGTGGACCGGTGGACCGAGCGTGCGTACGATGGCTATACGGGAATCAACCTGGCTCGAAGGGTCGTTGCGATCCCCGAGCGCCGGGAACGTGCGCTGGAGATCGCACGCGACAAGTACGAACGGAGTCCAATCCGCCCGCTGGGGCGAACCGTCGCTGAACACGAGCAGTCGGTCGCCCTGGGTCGCGCCGCTCTTCTGAAGGGCTACGCAAGGTTTCTGAGCGAATACGCGAGCCAGGACGAGGCCATCGGCATCCTGGAGGAAGCGACGGCCCAAGCGGCGAGTCCCGACCTGTACGATGCCCTCGGCGAGATGAAGCTGGGTCAAGGGGACATCGAGGGTGCCGCCCGTGCCTACGCGGTTGTGGCTTCGGACCCCAACACACCCCCGAGCCGGGCCGATTCGCTTGCCGGCGCGGTCGGCTACACCGCGGACAGCCCGAAGTGGAACGCGTTGCTGGAAACCGCCCGCGCGGAAGTGCTGGCGCTCGTCCTGTCCAATGCAGTGGAGTGGACCTCCGCAGCCAGCCATGTGACCGATGCGAGCGGGGAGCGCCACGCGTTGGCCGACCTGACCGCGGGCAAGCCCACCGCCCTCGTCTTCTGGGCAACCTGGTGCGGACCGTGCATCCGCAAGATCCCGGACGTTGTGAGACTCCAGGAGACCCTGGAGCCCCTGGGCGCACAGGTGGTGTCCATCGCATGGATGGATCCGCCCGGTCCGGAGATGGAAGCGTTCGTCGCCGAGCACGGGATCAGCTATCCCGTGTACCATGACCTTGTGGACTCGGCAACGGACGCGTTCGGGGTGTTTGCCGTCCAGACGAATTTCTTGCTCGACGCGGAGGGCAGCGTACGCTTCGCCCGCACCGAACTCGTCGACATCCCGCGGCAGGTGGAGGCGTTGGCGCGGCACTGAAATCGCTTCGGGAGTGCCTCCAGAAATGACAAGTGCGGTTGTCAATATGTAAAGTAGACTGGACATATTGACTGCGGGTGGGCCTGCCAAGCGTCTATGACGCGTTACTTCGCTTCTCCTTCACCAGCCTGTCGGCGACCGCTATCAGGTCACCCCCGAACTTGTTCACGTACCGAATCACCCCCTGCTCGTCCAGGACGTAACTCATCGGCCACCCGCGGACGCCCCACGCTGTCGCGATCGGCCCGTTGGTTGCCGCCAGTACGGCGTCCGGCTGACTGTGGCCGTCCCACCAGGTGCGGTAGCGAAGGCCCTCCGTCTCCTTGGCATCCAGGACGGTCTTCAGTTCCGCGTCGCTGTTCACGCTCAGGAGCACCATATCCTCCTCGTCGAACAGGTCCAGCATGGCACGCTGGTACGGGTATTCTTCGCGGCAGGGCGCGCACCACTGCCCGGAGAAGACCACCACGACGATCTTGCCGCGGTAATCCTCCAGCGCGAATTCGACGCCCTCGGTGTCTGTCCCCACGATGTTCGGCGCGACATTCCCCGGGGTCTGGTTCTCGACAATGAAGCGTTGCCGGCCAAGAAACTCCGCGGCGTTGGCGTGCCTTTCCTCGAGCTCATCGAAGTACATGCCGATCCGCGCCGTCTGTTCCTGGTTGAGCTGCCCCGATTGAAGGCTCTTGCTGAAGTACCAGAAGGTGAGATCGCTTTCGGCTTCGATGTCCGCAGCCACATCTGGCAGACTCAGAATGACGTCCAGCGTGGCGAGCAACCGGTCGACCTCCGCGTCCCTGTACAGCTCCCCGCCGTTATCGGCTCCAAATGCCTCCATGGCAAGCCACTGCATGCTGCTGGACGGTGGGGCGGAAGCCCCGGCACCGACAAAAAAAGCGAGCATCCGCTGTTGCTGCTCGATGGTGGAGCGGTGGTCCGGATGCCGCTCGACCAGCGCCGCCAGGTACGCATCGATCCGTGCCCTCTGTTCGTCCGTAACATTGGGAACGGCCAACCGACGGAGGAAGGCATCGAGGTGCGCGTGTGCTTCCGATCCGAAGTCCGCCAGGGTCTCCTCGGCGGTGAGCGCCACGTCGAGGTGCGTCAACAGCCCATCGAATCGCTCGTCGTCTAGGGGCTGGCCTCCGGTGTCGTAGTCGCTGATCGGCGGGAACCACGCTCGCTGGAGCGCGACCGGGATGTGGAGGGCCGACGATGCGTCGTCACCCGAGTCGGGTCCGCCAAATCCGCCGGCAAGTGCGTACCCCGCTCCGAATGTCATGACGGCGATGCCCGTCACTACGAGTGATTTGCTCATTGCCGCCTCCCTTGTTCATAGTCGGTTCGCTTCCATGATAACTCGGCGACCGGGCCTTTGCGAAACGGCCCCCCTGTAGACGCCATGCCTGGTGCCGTCGTCCAAGTAATGACTCGATGTCCAGGCAACCACCATTCAGATCCTCCCGGCCAACTAGCCATTCATGTCGCTGGTGTAACGCCGTTTCTGACGCTACACTTGCGCCGAATCCGTCGTTAGGACCTTCCAGAAACCTCCCGCGGCCGCTCGTGCGTCGCCCGCTGGTCTGCTCCGCGACCTCGACTTCCTGGGGCTTCTATTCGAGTCGATGGTCGTGCGCGATCTGCGGATCTATGCCCAGCCAGCGGACGCGGAGGTGTTTCACTACCGCAAAAAAGGCGGACTGGAGGTGGACGCGATCGTGCAGGCCAACGACGGACGCTGGGCGGCGTTTGAAGTGAAGCTGGGCGAGGGAAGGGTGGACGAAGGGGCTCGCAACCTGCTCCGGCTGGCGGAGAGGGTGGATGTGGGGCGGATGGGCGAGCCGGCGGCGCTGGGAGTGATCGTGAGTCGTGGATATGGGTACACGCGGGAGGATGGGGTGGGGGTGATTCCGGTGGGGGCGTTGGGGGCGTGAGGTTTCCCCCTGGCTACTGGGCCGCGCTCACCGGATAGTCCCCCCTCTCCCCCGTATCCCCCCACTGAATCACGAAGTCCCGCCGGTCGCGGTAGAAGCGCGCGCGGTTCAGCACGTGATCCTCGGCGTCCAGGTCGACTTCGTTGCACTCCACCATGATCCAGTATTTGTGGTCGTCGAGGAAGAGGTACCGGCGCTTCTGGTGGAAGAACCGGCACTCGACGCCCTCGCCGCGCTCGATCCGCTCGCAGAACGCGGCCAGCAGCTCCTCCTGCCCGTCCTTCTTGACGACCACGTACTCGTGGGGCCACGTGTTTCGGTAGGTGACGGCCTCGCGCCACGGTGCGTTGGCGATGAGCTCCATGATGTGCGGGCGCTGCCGCGTTGCGTTCTCCACGTCCCCTCCTCGTCCATATTGTCTACTTGAAGTTGACAACCGTACTCACTATCGTGTAACTTGTCAACCATGTTCGGACAGCGACTTCGGCTCGCCCGCAAGCGAGCAGGCCTTTCCCTGCGGGCGCTTGCCGAGCGGATGGATCCGAGGGTCAGCGCGCAGGCCATCAGCAAGTACGAGGCGGGCAGGATGATGCCGTCGTCGGCAGTTCTGGTCGGCCTCGGCGAGGCGCTCGATGTCTCGCTGGACTTCCTCATGAGCGACCGGATCGACGTCCTCGACGGCCTCGACTTCCGCAAGGACCCGGACACTTCCCGCCGAGACCGCGCCAGGGCCGAAGCCGTCCTGATCGACAGCCTTGAGCGGTACCTGACCATCGAGGAGATCCTCGGCATTCCACCCGCGGGCGACCGTTTCGAGCACTGCCGATGCGGCTACATCGCCACCGAAACCGAGATCGACGAGCGCGCCGACCGGCTCCGCGAGGCATGGGACCTCGGCATGGATCCGGTGCCCAGCCTGTGCGCCCTCCTGGAGGAAAAGGGGATCAAGGTGGTCGAGGCCGATCTTCCCGA
>JAPOOQ010000510.1 GCA_026713345.1 Gemmatimonadota bacterium
CCCGATCGTGCACGGCCTCATGAACCGGGTCGAGCCCTGGATCCTCGGCATGCCCTTTCTATTTGCGTACCTGCTGGTCGTGTACTTCCTCGGGATCGGGGTGCTGATCTGGACAGAGCGGACGGGCGTTTAGTCCGCCTGCAGACAAAACCCACGTGGCATTCGAGCGGCGACGCATCCGCGTTGGACCTGCCCTCAAGGCTCGCCGGTACGCCCCCCGCTAAGTCGGTGCCCGCGCCGTGGCAAGCAGATGGTCTACGTGGTGCCGTTCGAGACATCGGCCCGCGGAGGTCTCCAGTTGCACGGTAATGTGCTGAACGTTGAACTCGTCGTAGGCGATATCCCGCACCCGGTCCAGCAGGGACTCGTGGCCTCCGTTGGCTTCGTAGCCGGGTTCCACCAGCATGTGTGCGGTCAGTGCAACATACCCCGGGGCCAAGGTCCAGCAATGGACATCGTGGATCACGGTCACCCCGTCGATTGCCTCGAGCTTGTGGCAGAGAGCGTAGAGATCGACGTGCTCCGGCGTGCCCTCGAGCAGTACGTCGACCACCCGGGACAGCAGGCGCCATGTGCTCATCAGGACCAGGACGCCGATCAGCACGCCCACAACCGGATCGGCCACATGCCAACCGAAAGCCCAGACCAGCACGCCCGCAACGACCACGGCCACTGACCCCAGCAGGTCGGTAATCATGTGCTGGAAGGTGCCTTCAAGGCTGGTGTTCTTCTGAGCCGCACCGTGTACCGTCCACAAGGCCGCGATGTTCACGACCAGTCCTATCGAACTCACGACCAGGAGAATCTGGCCGTCAACCTCCGGCACCATCGAGAAGCGTCGGTATGCCTCGATCAGCACCCAGACGGAGATGCCCCAGAGCGTCAGCGCGTTGACCAGTGCCGCGAGGACCTCTGTGCGGTGGAAGCCGTAGGTGTGCTCCGCGGTCGACCGGCCCGAGTGGCGCATGGTAGCCAGCGCGAGCACCAGGAACACGGCGTCGGTGAGCATGTGTCCGGCGTGGGCGAGCAGGGCCAGGCTGCCCACGAGAAACCCCGCGATGACCTCGGCAATCATGTATCCGCCGATAAGCACCAACGCGGCTACGATGCGGTGCGTACCGGCGGTCGGGGAATCGGGGGCGTCCGCGGAGCCATGTGAATGACCGTGGTCCGGGTTCCGGCCCCCAGCGGTGAAGCCTTGGGTGTCGGTGGCTTTCATATTCGCACTCTCAGGGATTGTGATGGTGGATCGGAGTATCATATGGAAGGCCCAGGCACATTTGCAACGACAGGCGGTTCCGAAAGGAGCACGGATCGCCCCCTGGTCTGGTCCCGGATCGGTCCTCACTTGTCGCATGATGGCTCGATGCCGTACTCTTTCACGGTCGGATCACTTTGCCACGGAGAATCCATATGAAATCGGGAGCGCGGCCATTTCCGGTTCTGGTCGCTTGCAGCATGCTCGTTGCGCCTCCGGGCGCGCTCGGGCAGGAAACGGTGCGCCGTGTGTCACTTGCGGAGGCGCTGGAAGCGTTCGCCGCGAATAGCCTCGCTTTGAAGATTGCGAGGTCCGAAACCGCTGGACTCACAGGCGCGGCCCGCCAGTCCCGCGCCTACTTCAATCCGGCGCTCTCGCTCGGACGCGATGACCTCAGCCACCAGGACGAGAAGATGTGGGAGGAGACCCTCCTTGTTCTTCAACAGGTGGAATGGCCCGCCCGGACCGCCGCCCGGGGTCGGGCCGCCACGCACACGATCGGTGCTGCCACCGCCCGGCTGCGCGCCGATTCGATCTCGCTCGCGTTCGAGGTTCGCGAGGCCTACGTGCGGGCCTGGTTCGCCGAGGAGACTGAGTCGGTTCTAAGGCGGACCGCATCCGTCATCCAGTCGGTGGCCGATGACGCCGAGATCCGCCTCGCAGCGGGTGACATCTCAGCCTATGAAGCCCGGCGGTTGCGCCTTGAGCGGGTGCAGGTGGAACTGGAATTGGAGGAAGCGGGCCTCATTGCCCGCGACGCGCGCAGGGGCCTGGCCGTCCTGATCGCTCCCGGAAGTGACGTCGAGGAGATCGGACCGTCCGAGGGGCTGGAAGGAGTCCCCGCAATCATTACCAGGGAGACCGCGATGGCCGTCCTTCCGCAGCGACCGGACGTGGAGGCGGCAGCGAGGGAGTTGGACGCTGCACGTGCGGGGGTTCAGGTCGCACAGTCATACTGGGTGCCCGACCCGACTCTGGGGATCGGATACCGCCACCATGATGACGGATTCGGCGGCGCCAGCTTCGCGCTCGATGTCTCCATGCCGCTCTTCGACCGCGGAGTCGGCACCAGGGAGGAAGCCGCCGCCCGGAGTTCCGCAGCCGCGTACCGTCTTGACCTCCGCACGGAGATGGCGGCTCTGGACGTGCTGCTCGCTTCGGACCGCTACGCGTCCAGTCGGTCACGCCTCGAGACTGCCGCACCGGGTCTGCAGGCCGACGGTGAGGCGCTGCTTGTATCCGCGACCGCCGCCTACGCCCAAAACGAGATGACACTGGTGGAGCTGCTGGACGCCGCCAGTGCTTTTCGGAGCGCTCAACTGAGCGCCCTCGCGCTGGCGGCCGAGGCTTGGGTATCGTACTACGACCTGCTTCGCGCCATTGGTGGCGCTCCGGAGGAAGAACGATGAACTTGACACCAGTGAGGCCCTGGCTGATGGGTGTGGCGTGCCTCGGGTGGTGGGGTTGCGGCGAGGCGTCGGTCGGAGAGGCTGGCGCGGCGGCCCACGACCCCCACACCGGTGGAGGGGCGTTCACCAGGATATCCGGCGGCATCGAACTCTTCGTCGAGTATCCGCACCAGGTCGAAGGTGTCGAGAGCGAAGAACCCTGGGAGATCTACCTGACGTGGGTGGAGAGTTGGCAACCGGTTGCGGACGCGGGGGTGACACTCGTGGTCTACGGGCCTCCCGGAGGCCGCCAGGCGATCGAGGCCGAGTCCGGGTTCCCGGGCGTGTACCACGCGTCGCCAACGTTGCCGTCCGAGGGCCACTGGCACGCCGAGTTCGAACTGTCGATCGAGGGAAGTGAATACGTGATCGGGGCAGGCGAATTCGAGGTCTTCGCGAGCGAGGACGAAGTCCACGTACACGCTGGGCACGGCCACGCGGGAGACGAGGCCGACGCGCACGCGGGACATGACCATGTGGAGGACGAGGCCGACGCGCACGCGGGACACGACCACTCGGAAGACGCGGTCGATTCACATGCCGGACACGATCACGCAGAGGACGAGGCGGTTGACGAGGCCGGTGCTGCGGTTGCGGAGGTCATCACCCTTCCCAAGCGGGAGCAGTGGACGTTCCCGTTCGCGGTTGCCGTAGCGGAAGAACGCGAAATCCCGACATCGATCCCGGCTGCGGGCGAATTGGTCGCCACGCCTGGCGGTCTCGTCCATGTTTCGTCTCCAGTGGCGGGGCTCGTCGAGGTGGATGGGCCCTCGATCGGACCGGGCGACCGCGTGCGCGTAGGGCAGACTCTGGCGAGGATCGCGCCCGTCAGCCTGGACAACTCCTATATGCGCACGCGTGCAGATGTCATTGAGGCTCAACTCGAAGCCGAGAGGGCCGAAGAGCTTTTCGCCGCCGGCGCCATCCCGGAGAGGCGGCTGCTGGAGGCACACCGAAACCTCGAGGTGGCTACGGCGGCATTCGAAGCCATCGGCGGTTCGTCGGAGAGCGTGGGTGAGGAGGATCCCGACCCCAGCCTGTACCATCTCCGCAGCCCGATCGATGGCCTGGTCGCGGCCCGCGAAGCGGCGCTCGGCGCTCAGGTCGAAATCGGAGAGCACGCATTCACGATCGTGAATCCGTCCACGCTCTGGTTCGTCGCGAGGGTTCCTGCACGCTACGCCGCGGAGACGACGCGGATCCAGGGCGCCTGGTTCACTGTCGAAGGGGGTACGGCCAACTACGCGTCAAGCCTCGTTCTCTCCATTGGCGCCATGATCGATCCGTCGAGCCGCACGCTGCCCGTCCGGTTCGCGGTCCCCAATGCAACCGGAGCCCTGAAGATCGGCATGCTGGCCGAAGGGCATATCCTTCTGGGCGATCCGGTGCACGGCGTCGCGGTCCCGGCCTCGTCGATCCAGGACGAGAACAACCTCTCCGTGATCTACGTGAAACTAACGGGTGACACCTTCGAGCGACGGGTCGTCGAAACAGGTCCGTCGGACGGATCCTGGACCATCGTGGCATCGGGGATCGCCGCCGGTGAGCAGGTCGTCACCGAGGGCGCCTATCAGGTCAACCTCGCCGCGCTCGGCGTTGTCGCGCCCGCGCACGACCACGCGCACTAAATGCAGTCCGTGGAGCCTGCCATGAACGAGGCTGATCGACGCGGCGTCCTGGACCACCTTGTGGGTGCCTCTCTCAACAACCCCTTTCTGTCCCTCATCTTCGCGATGGGCCTGTTCGTGGGCGGAAGCTGGGTGGCGGCCACCTTTCCGGTTGATGTCTTCCCGGACCTGACCGCTCCCACGGTGACGGTGGTCACGGACGCCCACGGCCTGGCCCCGGAGGATGTCGAGACAGCGATCACCTTCCCGATCGAAACTGCCCTGAACGGCGCGCTCGGGGTTCGGCGTGTGCGCTCGAAGTCTGCCCAGGGAATCAGCGTCGTCTGGGCGGATTTCGAATGGGGAACCGACATCTACCTCGCGAGGCAGATCGTGAGTGCGAGGCTCCAGGCCCAGGCGCTCGATCTTCCGGAGGGGGTGAGTGCGCCAGTCCTCGCGCCCGTCAGTTCGATCATGGGCGAGATCGTTCTGGTCGGCATCGTCGCACCCGAATCGCGGCTCATGGAGGCACGCACCACGGCCGACTGGATCGTGAGGCGGAGGCTGCTGGCAGTGCCGGGGGTATCCCAGGTGGTCTCGCAGGGTGGCGACGTCCGCGAATACCAAGTGCTGGTCGATCCGCAGCGGCTCCTGGCCTACCAGGTCGGGCTCGACGATGTGCTCGCCGCGGTCGAAGGGTCCAGCGAAAACGTGGCTGGGGGACTCTACTGGTCGGGAGGACACGAGATCCTGGTTCGCGGGATCGTGCGTCCATCGAGTGTTGAAGACATCGGCGTGACCGTTGTGGCCACGCGGGACGGTGTCCCGGTCTTGATCGACGATGTGGCCGAGGTGCGGATCGGTCCCAAGATCACCTACGGGACCGGGTCCGTGAACGGGGCGCCGGCAGTCATTCTGTCGGTCCAGAAACAGGCGGGCGCCAACACGCTGGAACTGACGGAAAGGGTCGATGCGGAACTGGATCTGATCCAGGGCGAGTTGCCGGACGGTATCACCCTGGAACGGGAGATCTTCCGGCAGGCCGACTTCATTTCCCTCGCCGTGGACAATGTGATCATCGCTCTCCGCGACGGCGCATTCTTCGTGGTCGCAATCCTGTTGCTGTTTCTTTGGAACGTGCGCACCACCCTGATCTCGGTGGTGGCCATACCTCTGTCGCTGGCGCTGGCGATCATCGCGATGCGCGCCCTCGGCGGCACCGTGAACACCATGACACTGGGTGGCATGGCCATTGCGATAGGAGCGCTCGTCGACGACGCGATCATCTTCGTCGAAAACGTCCACCGGCGACTCCGCGACAACCTCCGACAACCGCCCGACGAGCGGCTTGCGACGCTGCCGCTCATCCGCAGCGCCGCGAGCGAGATCAGGGATCCGATCCTTAACGCGACGCTGATCATCACCATCGTCTTCGTACCGCTGTTTTTCCTGACAGGGGTCGAGGGCCGCATGCTGAAGCCGCTCGGCTACGCATACATCATCAGTATTCTCTCGTCGCTTGTCGTCGCGGTGACGGTGACCCCGGCGCTTTCCTACCTGCTGCTGCCGGGCGACCGCTCGACCAAACGGCGACGCGAGCCATGGCTGGTGCGGGGACTGGAGTTAGTCTACGGTCGGGTGTTGAACCGGGCGCTACGCCGCTCGGGAGCGGTACTGGTCGGGGCGGCGCTCCTCCTGGCCGGCACCCTCGCGGTGGTCCCGACCCTGGGCCGGGAGTTTCTGCCCGAGTTTCAGGAGGGGTCGCTGACCATCGCAATCATCACCGTACCAGGTACGTCGCTGAAGGAATCGAACGAGATCGGCAATCGTGTCGAGCGGCGGCTGTTGGGCGTACCCGGGGTGGTCTCGACGGCGAGGCGCACGGGCCGCGCCGCGCTGGACGAGGAAGCGCAGGGCGTCAATGTCTCGCACGTTGAAGCACAGCTGGACCTGACCGACCGCGAGCTCGGCGAGGTAATGACTGAAGTGCGTGCGGAGCTTGCGGGGATTTCGGGAACAAGCATCACGGTTGGGCAGCCGATCGGCCACCGCATCGACCATATGCTCTCCGGCACGCGCGCGGCGATCGCGATCAGCGTGTTCGGTCCCGATCTCCGTGAACTGCGGGGAATCGCCGGGCAGATCGAGACCGTCGCACACGAGGTGGAAGGCCTGGTGGACATCTCGGTGGAGCAGCAGGCGGAGGTGCCCCAGCTGCAGGTCCGCGCGAACCGCCGGGCCATGGCCCGCCACGGGGTGAGCCCCGGGACGCTGGCCAATGCGGTACACATTGCCTTGCAGGGCGAGGTCGTGTCCCAGGTGCGCGAGGGCGAGCGGACCTTCGATCTCGTCGTACGCTACGCGGACAAACACCGGACCAGCCCCGATGCCATCGCGGACGCGCTGGTGGCGACTCCGGCAGGCTCGACGGTGCCCCTGTCCCAGCTCGGCAACATCGTGCAGACCCGTGGGCCGAACATGATCTCACGAGAGAACGTGTCACGGAAGATCGTCGTCAGCGCCAACGTAGCCGGACGCGATGTGATCGGTGCCGTTACCGAGCTCCAGGAACACATCGCCGACGAGCTGGACCTTCCGCCCGAATACCACGTCCAGTACGGGGGCCAGTTCGAGAGCGGACAGAGTGCGACCCGCCGAATCACCATCCTGTCACTGTTCTCGATCGGAGCGATCTTCATGATCATGTTCCGCGCGTTCGGGAACTTCAGCACTGCAGCATTCCTCATGGTGAACCTGCCTTTGGCCCTGACCGGCGGGGTTATCGCCGTACTGCTCATCGGCGGGACGGTGAATGTCGCGACGCTGGTCGGCTTCATCACGCTCTTCGGGATCGCGGTGCGGAACGGGATGCTCCTCGTAAGCCGGTATCAGGATCTTTGCGCCGGCGGGATGCCGCTTCCAGAGGCCATTCGGCGTGGCTCGGTCGAGCGGCTTAGTCCGATACTGATGACGGCGCTCACGGCGGGCCTGGCCCTCATCCCCCTGGCAATGGGGATCGGGGAGCCCGGCAAGGAAATCCAGGCCCCCCTCGCCGTTGTGGTTCTGGGCGGGCTGCTAACGTCCACTCTGCTGAACATGGTGGTCGTGCCGGCCCTGTTCATTCGCTGGGGCAACATCCCGGTCACCGACCCGGCAGCCCGTGGTTGACTCGCGCCGCGCATGCGACCGCCCAACCGCATTGGGGGCAAGTGGTGGGCACGCTTGACATCGGCATACAGGCTCCTCACCATATTTCGTTACCAGATGCTGGAAGTTGGCCACATTCTACCCAATCCACCCGAGGAGCATCCGAGCAATGAGCGGAACCGAGAGCCGCCTGAGGACAATGATCGACGAACACCTGGCCCTTGGGCATGCGCCCGATCTCAACCGAAGCTTCAGCGAATCCGGCATTTCCTCGCTGAACGCCGTGGCCTTCATCAGGGTCGTCGAGCGGGAATTCGATGTATCGATCCCCCCAAAGGACTGCAACAGG
>JAPOOQ010000511.1 GCA_026713345.1 Gemmatimonadota bacterium
CATCACGAGCTTCTTCGCTCAGGCGCGGCCTGCTCTCGCAACCCCTCGCGAACCCTCGCGTCCCGAAGGAGGACCCCGATGACTTTCATCCATGCACTCGGAGACATTCAGTACCCGATCTGGATCGTTCTGATACTGATGCTCGTCCAGATCGCCCGCTGTACAGCTCAACTGATCCGCGGCGAAGGCCCGGTAAGCCCGCTCCGCACGCACTCGATTCTGGTGTTCGGCACTCTCGGCGCATGCCTGGGGATACTCGGGACACTTCTTGGCGTCGCCAACATGGCCAACGTCATCGGACGGGCCGGCGGCGTATCTTCAGCCACCGCATGGGAAGGGGTAGGAATCGCGATCACCCCGTCCATTCTGGGCTTCGCCATCCTGGGCACAGCGTCGATCGCCTGGCTCGTCCTGCAGTATGCCACGGCACGCAGGGCGCGCTAACCCCCCGGCTCGCCCCCGTCCTCGGCGAGCGCAACCTCCGCCTGCATGAGCCGCGCGGCCACATACCCGCGCCGACCGTCCGGCAGCTGCACCCGGAACCAATCGCCCGAGGCACCGAGCACGCGCAGGCTGGCGCCGGGTTCCAGCTCCATCACCACATCGCTCCGCATGCCCGGCGACGCCCGCAATCTGATCCCTTCGTTGCCGGGCTGGACCCGGGCACCGAGCAGCGCCAGGTCCCCGGTCATCTCCGACAGGGTGCCGCGTGGCGGATCCAGGAAGGGATAGGGGTCGAACGCGCCGCCGGGGCGGCGGTAGACGCCGAAGTGCAGGTGCGGGGGCGTGGTGCGCGCGTTCCCCGTGTTCCCCACGAAGCCGAGCGTGTCGCCCGGCTCGACCCGCACGCCGTTGCCGACGGCCTGGCTGTCGAGGTGCGCATAGTAGAAGCGGGCGTCGCGATCCTCGTCGCGTACCCAGACCACCTTGCCGCCGATCTGCGTGTCGTTCACCCGGTACGTGGTCCCGGCGGTCGCGGCCAGCACCGGTGTCCCCCTGCGCGCGAAGATGTCCACGCCGTGGTGCTCGCGCCGCCCCCCGTCCCGGGCCGCGCCGAAGACGCTCTGGATCGCCCCCATGCCGCGGCCCTCGACCGGGAAGGCGAACTGCGCCTCCTGGGTGAGGACCACCCGGTAGGTTCCGCCCCGGAGCAATTCCGGCTGCAGCCGCAGGATGTAGTCGCCTGCCCGCCAGGGGTCTTCGTGCTCGAAGATTCCCCCCACCGAGTCGGTGGAGAACACCGGCCTCGGCGGGTCGTCCTCGTTGTTGGGCACCCGGAAGAGGTCGACGAAGAGGCGCGTGCCGTCTTCCGTCTCCAGGAAGACCCCGAACGTCAGTTTTTGCCCGCGCGGTATCCGGACCCGGTAACCCACCGCCCCGGGATCCTCGGACGTAATGTAGCCCTCTTCCTCGAAGGGCAGATCGACCGTGATCGGCTCTTCCACCGCATCCCGCCCGGCCGCCGCCCAATCCTGCCCCAGCGCCGTACTGTCCAGCCCGGCCGCGACCAGCTTTTCCTGGTAGGCTTCGTAGGGGGTCAGGTCACGAAAACGGTCTTCCAGCTTCTCGGCCTGCTCGCACGCGCTCAGCGCCGCGATCGCCAGCAGAATGCCAAACCGTCGCCGTTGCCGAGCCAATGCTCCTCCTTCTCCGTTACGCGGGTCCCGCTGCACGCACCGCTTCGCTGGCCCCACCTGCAAAGCGCTCGAAGTTGCGCTTGAACATGGCGGCCAGTTCGGCGGCGGCGGCGTCATACGCGGCGCCGTCGGCCCAGGTCCCGCGGGGCAGCAGCACGCTGTCCGGGACGCCGGGAACGCGGGTGGGAATGTTCAGTCCGAATACCGGGTCCACGGTGCGCGGCGTCCCCTCCAGGTCGCCGTTCAGCGCGGCTTCCAGCATCGCGCGGGTGTGGGCCAGCTCCATCCGGCTGCCGACGCCGTAGCGGCCCCCCGTCCATCCGGTGTTCACGAGCCAGACCCGGGCTCCGTGCCGCGGGATCTTCTCGCCCAGGAGCCTGGCGTAGACGGTGGGGTGCTGGGGCAGGAACGGGGCCCCGAAACAGGCGCTGAACGCCGCTTTGGGCTCGGTCACGCCCCGTTCCGTGCCGGCCACCTTGGCCGTGTAGCCGGAGAGGAAGTGGTACATCGCCTGCTCGGGGGTGAGGCGCGCGATCGGGGGCAGCACGCCGAAGGCATCGGCCGTCAGGAAGACCACGTTGTTCGGGTGGCCGCCCTGTCCGCCCGGCACCGCGTTCGCGATGTAGTGGATCGGGTACGACGCGCGGGTGTTCTCGGTGATGCGCGCGGAGTCGTAGTCGATCTCGCGGGTGCGCTCGTCCACGATCACGTTCTCGAGGATGGTGCCGAACATGCGCGTCGCGCGGTAGATGTCCGGCTCCCCCTCCGGCGAGAGACGAATGGTCTTGGCGTAGCAGCCGCCCTCGAAGTTGAAGACGCCGTCGTCGCTCCAGCCGTGCTCGTCGTCGCCGATGAGGCCGCGGGCGGGATCGGCGGACAGCGTCGTCTTGCCCGTACCGGAGAGACCGAAGAAGAGCGCGGTGTCGCCGGCGGCGCCGATGTTGGCCGAGCAGTGCATGGGGAGCACGCCCCGGGCCGGGAGCATGAAGTTGAGCGCGGAGAAGATCGACTTCTTGATCTCGCCGGCGTACGCGGTGCCGCCGACCAGCACCACCCGCTCCGTGAAGTGGACCACGATGAAGGCGCCCGAGTTGGTGCCGTGGCGCCGCGGATCCGCCTGCATGGAGGGCGCGTGGTAGACGATGAAGTCGGGTTCGAAGCCGGCTTCCTCGCCGGGGCCGAGCCGCAGGAACATGTTGCGGGCGAAGAGGTCGTGCCACGGACTCTCCGAGATCACCCGCACGTTGACGGAGTAGCGCGGGTCGGCGCCGCCGCGCGCGTCCCGCACATAGAGTTCGGACCCGTTGAGGCGCTCGATGATCTCGGCCTTGAGGGTGCGGTAGTGCGCCTCTTCGATCGGGACGTTCACGTCGCCCCAGTCGATCAGGTGGCTGGAGCCGGGTTCGTCGACGACGAAGCGGTCGTTGGGGGAGCGGCCCGTGTGGGGGGCCGTCACGGTGATCAGTCCGCCTCCCTGCGCGAGCCGGCCTGTCCCGAGTCTGAGGGTTTCTTCATAGAGCTCCGCGGGAGAGAGGTTTCGGTTGACGCGTCCTCTCGGGTTCAGTCCCTCTTCACGCAGAGCCGTCTTGGGCGCTTCTGCTACAAGCATATTCCTGTCCGTGTTTTCCGGTTTGTTCATTCTGAAAGGTCAGCGTTGCTACCCAACCTTGAAATGTGATCCCGTGGCGTGCGCGCGTCTACCGAAGCAATCCCGATAAGATGGACGACCTCCAGAACGGAACTGCCACGCTGCAGGATGTGGACGGGTTTGTTCATCCCCAGAAGGATGGGACCGATGACTTCGGCGTTCCCCAGCTGGCTGATCAGCTTGTAGCAGGCGTTGGACGCGCTGAGGGTGGGGAACACCAGGACGTTGGCGGGTCCGGTCAGATCGCTGAACGGATAGGTCTCGGCGATGATGCGCTCGTCGACCGCCACGTCGGCCTGCATTTCGCCGTCCACCGCGATGCCGGGCGCCAGGAACTTCACCCACGTCACCGCCTCGCGGACCTTCTCTGCCTCGGGGTGCCGCACCGACCCGAAGTTGGAGAACGAGAGCATCGCGATCCGGGGTTCGATGCCCAGGTCGCGCACGAACCCGGCGGCCGAGATCGCGATCTCGGCGAGCGTGACCGGATCGGGGTCGATGTTCACCGTGGTGTCGGCGAAGAAGAGCGGGTCGCGGTCCCGGAAGGCGACCATGTGCAGCCCCGAGACGCGGCGCACGGTCGGCGACGTGCCGATGACTTCCAGCGCGGGGCGCAGGATCTCCGGGTAGTTCGAGTCGATCCCGGCCACCATGGCGTCCGCATCCCCCGCGCGCACCATCATCGACGCGAAGTAGACGGGCTGGTAGGCGCGGGCGCGGGCCTCCGCCAGGGTGAGGCCCTTGCGCTCCCGGCGGCGGTAGAAGTCGTCGGCGTAGGCGTACCGGGTGTCCTCGACCGCTGCGGGGTGGATGCACTCCACGCCGTCCAGGTCGATCCCCAGCTCGGCGCCGAAGCGGTGGACCTTTTCGGCCTTGCCGATCAGCACGATCCGCGCGGTGCCCTCCCGCACGACCTGGGCCGCCGCGCGCAGCACCCGCTCGTTGTAGCCGTCGGCCATCACGATCCGCGCGGGCTCCTGGCGCGCCCGGCCCAGGATGCGGCGCATCGCCTCGCGCCCCGGGCCCAGGCTGGCTTCCAGCTTGTGGCGGTACTCCTCGAGGTCCAGCTCCACGCGCGCCGCGCCCGAATCCATCGCCGCCTTCGCCACCGCCGGCGCGACATGCAGCAGGACGCGCGGGTCGAAGGGCTTCGGGATCAGGTAGTCGGGCCCGAACTCGAAGGCGTCGTCGCCGTACGCCTTCAGCACCGATTCGGGGACATCGTCGCGCGCCAGTTCCGCAAGCGCCTGGGTGGCGGCGAGCATCATGCCCTGGTCGATCCCGCGCGCACGCACGTCCAGCGCCCCGCGGAAGATGAAGGGAAAGCCGAGGACGTTGTTGACCTGGTTGGGATAGTCGGAGCGGCCGGTCGCGATGATGGCGTCGTCGCGGATCTTCGCCACTTCCTCGGGGGAGATCTCGGGGTCGGGGTTCGCCAGCGCGAAGATGATGGGGCTGGGCGCCATGGACGCGACCATCTTGGGCGTGATCACCCCCTTGGCGGAGAGGCCGACGACCACGTCCGCGCCCACCATCGCCTCCTCCAGCGTGCGCACCGGCCGCTCGGTCGCGAAGGGCGCCTTGTATTCGTTCATCCCGTTTTCGCGCCCCGCGTGGATCACGCCGGAGCGATCGACCATGACCAGATTCTCCGGGCGCACACCCAGGCGCAGGCAGTGGCGGGCGGTGGCCAGCGCGGAGGCCCCGGCGCCGGTGAAGACCACGGTGGCGTCGCCGATGTCGCGGCCCGAGATCTCCAGCGCGTTGAGGAGCGCCGCGCCGCCGATAATGGCCGTGCCGTGCTGGTCGTCGTGGAAGACCGGGACGCGCATCGTCTTCCGCAGCGTCTTCTCGATCAGGAAGCACTCCGGCGCGCGGATGTCCTCCAGGTTGATGCCGCCGACCGTCGGCTCCAGCAGCTGGCAGAAGCGGATGACCTCGTCGGGATCCTCGGTGTCGATCTCGATGTCGAAGACGTCGATCCCCGCGAACTTCTTGAAGAGGACGCCCTTCCCCTCCATGACCGGCTTGGCCGCCATCGCGCCGATGTTCCCGAGCCCCAGCCCCGCCGTCCCGTTGGCCACCAGGGCAACCAGGTTCCCGCGCCCCGTGTAGAGGAACGCAGCCTCCGGGTCGCGATGAATCTCCATGCAGGGCTCCGCCACGCCCGGGGAGTAGGCGAGCGAGAGATCCCTCTGCGTCGCCACGGGCTTGGTGGGAACGACCTCGATCTTTCCGGGCCGGCCGTCGGCGTGATATTCCAGTGCGTCACTTCGCATTTAACGACAAGTCCCCGTCCAGTTAGTATCTTGCGCGGGCTCCGGCGAGCGGAGAGCAACGGCTTGCGCCGGGTTGTGATCCTACCGGAGACTACGGAGCGCCGTCAATTGCCAACCCCACGCCTGATGAGACCATGAACGGCTCCGCCGTCCGCCCGGCGGCCACATTGATCCTGCTTGGTTTGCTCGGTGCGGCGCCTTCGGCTTCGGCCCAGGAAGCCCCCGAGGGCCGGCCGGAATGCCCGGCGGGCGTGATCGTGAACGTCTTCGTCGAAAACCAGTCCATCTACGAAGAGGACGGGCCGGAGGACGGGCAGTCGCACGGCTGGGTTCAGCGACTGGCCGCCTGGGTGGCGAACCGGGTGCACATCCGGACCCGGAAGGGTCTCATCGAGAGCGAGCTTCTCTTCCGCGCCGGGGACTGTTTCGACCAGCTGCTGCTCGACGAGTCGGAGCGTTCGCTCAGGTCGCTCTCCTTCCTCGCCGAAGCGGACATCCGCCATGCGCCTGCCAGCGACGGTAGAATGGACGTATTTGTGACCACGCGCGACGACTGGACGCTGAAGCTGGACGTGCGGCCCGAGCTGGATCAGGGCCTTCGCTTCGCCTACCTCGGCGGGGCGGAGGAAAACTTCCTCGGGACCGGGACGCTGCTCGGCGTCTATGTGCGGGACCAGGTGGAACAGCGCGACGTCGGCGTCCACCTGCGCAATCCGCGCCTCGCCCGCACGCGTTTCGACGGGGCGATTTCGGGAGGCAGGACCCGCACCGGGACGTTCTTCACGGAATCGCTCTCCTACCCCTTCGTCGGCGAGGTCGGTCGCTGGGCGTTCGTGGAGTCGTATTCCCTGCGCGAGGACATCTTCCCCTACGCTACGCAGGATGCGGGCTCATCCACCTACGTGAGCCTTCCCATGCAAACCCGGCGGGCCGAGGTCACCGTCGGCCGGCGGTTCGGGACCCCGGGGAACCTGACCGTGCTCGCGGCCGGGGTTTCCTGGGAGGGTCTACGCTTTGACGACTTCCCCGAGGGGGTCGAAGTGGTTCCCGGATTGGACTATTCGTCGCGCGTGAACGCCGACGAGGCGATGATCGAGGCCGTGGCGGGCCAGACCGCGCCGCGCCGGATCCCGCGCCTCCATGCCGTCGTCGGCAAGCGCAACATCCGTTTCATCACGCGGCGCGGACTCGACGCCGTGCGGGCCGAGCAGGACGTGCGGGTGGGCACGCAGGCGATGGTAGCGGCCGGCACGACGCTCGGCGGGGCGGAGCTCGGAGCCGAAGGGACGCATCGGGAGGTGCGTGGCAGCATCTCGCTCTTCGGAGGCGCTGCCGGCGACAGCTGGGTCTTCAACTCGGAGCTGAATCTGGAGGGGGCGTGGCTGCCCGGCACGGAGCGTCCCGCAAGGTCATTTCGCGACGTGCTGGGCGAGTTCGACGCCTACCTGTACTGGCAGCCGGGCGTCGCCAGCCGGCACACCGTCGTGCTGGGGCTCAGCGGCGCCGGGGGCTGGGACAACGCGAGGCCGTTCCAGCTCACGCTGGGGGGGCCGCTCCGCGTCCGCGGGTACGGCCGGCTCGACTTCCCGGCCGCGCGCCGGCTGGTGGTCAACCTGGAAGACCGGATCACCCTGGATGCGCCATTCAGCGATGTCTTTGACGTTGGGCTGGCGTTTTTCGTCGATGTCGGCGCCGGTTGGAAGGGGGACGCACCCTTCAGCACCGACTCGGGGCTGCGGGGGGCCGCGGGTGCCGGACTGCGCTTCGCCTTTCCGGACGGCAACCGCCAGGTCGTTCGCTTCGATCTGGCGGTACCGCTCGAAGCGGGCGGCCTACGCGATTACCAGCTCCGGATCGGCTACGACGCTACCAGTCTGCTGGCGACGCTACGGGACCTGCAGGTGCTGCGGAGCCGCGGAGCGGGCCCCTCGACTGTGTTCCTGGGCGGCCGGTAGCCCACGCCGAGGAACGGGCACCTCTGCCGGCCGCCACGCCCGGGTGCATAAAAAAACATTTGACTTGGGGACCATCTGGACGTAAGATACCTGTCCCTTCACCGAACGCCGGAGTGGTCGCCAGGCATCTCCCGCCGTCCCTGAGCGGCAGCAGCCTCCGGTACACCGGGAAGGGACCGATTTCATTCCCCAATCAGGAGGACGGCATTGTTCGCAGATTCGCGCGGTCTCGATTCCTTCGATCAGTATCTCCAGGATGTGGAGCGCTACCCCCTGATCTCGGACCCCCAGGAGGAACGAGCCCTGGCGCGAAGAGCTCGAACCGGTGACAAGGAGGCCGCCGAGCGCCTCGTCACCGCGAACCTCCGTTTTGTCATCTCATACGTGAAGAAGTACCAGGGGCGTGGCCTGGGACTCGCCGAGCTGGTCTGCATCGGCAACGAGGGTCTCCTGAAGGCCGTCAAGAAGTTCGACCCCGACAAGGGGGTGAAGTTCATCTCCTACGCCGTCTGGTGGATCCGGCAGACCGTGCTGCAGGCGCTGGCCGAGCAGACGCGTTCCGTCCGCATACCGCTCAACCAGAACTCCAACCTCGCCCGGCTGGCGCGCACCAACACCAGCCTGACGCAGCAGCTCGGCCGGTCCCCCACCGACCAGGAACTCGCCCGCGAGATGGGGGAGCCCCTGGATACGGTCCGGGCGCTCCGACGCGTCGCCGCCGCCGAGCTCAGCCTGGATGCCCCCCTCGACCGGGGCGACCGCGACAGCGCCAGCTTCGGCGAGCGCTTCGCCGGCGGGGACGGCGCCGAAATCGAGGAGGACGTGGAGGCGATCGCGCGCCGCTCGTACTTGGAGAACATGTTCGACAGCTACCTGACCGAGCGCGAGCGCAAGATCCTCTACCTGTACTACGGCCTCGACGACGGCGAGGAGCGCACCCTGGAGGAGATCGGCTCGCTTCTGGGCGTGACCCGCGAGCGCATCCGCCAGATTCGCAACCGGGCCTTCGAGAAGCTCCGCGAAAGCCCCCAGGGCGACTCTCTCTCCGGATTCTGGACCGCGCACTAGCGCAATCGGTCAGAGGTCGTTCCCCCGCGGGGTGAGCATCACCATCTCCCGGGCACGGATTTCCGCCGTCGGGATCGTCACCCCGTCGCGCTCGTAGGAGTCGTACTGCAGGTACCCCTCCACGAAGAGCTTGTCGCCCCTGGACACGTAATCCTCGGCGACCTGCGCCAGCCGCCCCCAAAGATTGACGCGATGCCAGTCGGTGCGCTCCTCCGGCTCCTCCCCTCCCGTCTTCCAGTTCGTGGCCAGGGAGATGCGGGCCACCTTCACGCCCGCGCTGGTGATGCGCACTTCGGGGTCGCTACCCACGTTTCCCACGAGAATGATCTTGTTTACCGAACGGCTCAAGGGACGGTCCTCCGTTTCCAGGATGTGGACTGGTCACCGGGCCGGTGCGGACGCGGAAGCCGTGTGAGGTGACGCCGCTCCGCCGAGGGGCCCGGTCGAGTGTTTCGCCCACAAGGTGGGGGATGGCCAGGGGCGCATACATGGCTGGATGGGACGGATTCCGCCCCGGGCCGGGCCGAAGCCGGTTTTCGGGCCAGCCGCATGTCTGGATCGGACCGGGATCACCCCTTGCAGTCGTACCAGGTCCTCCCTGCTCCCACATCCACGCGCAGCGGCACCTTCAGCTTCATCGCCGACTCCATCACCTCCACCACCGCCGCGCTCACCTCATCCACCCGGCTTTCGGCCACCTCGAAGACGAGCTCGTCGTGGACCTGGAGCAGCATGCGGACATCGGGATCGCCGCGCAGCAGCTCCCGGATGCGGATCATCGCCACCTTGATGAGGTCGGCCGCGGTCCCCTGGATCGGCGTGTTCTGCGCCACCCGCTCGCCGAACTGGCGCACGTTCCACGCCCTCGCGCGCAGCTCGGGAATCCGGCGGCGCCGGCCCATCAGGGTGGCCACGTACCCCAGCTCCTTCGCCTGCGCGACCTGTTCGTCCAGGAAGCGCCGCACGCCCGCGAACCGCTCGAAGTACTGCGCGATGAATCGCTTGGCGTCTTCCATCGAGATCCCGAGTTGCCGGGCCAGACCGAAGGGACCCTGACCGTAGAGCGTGGCGAAGTTCACCGTCTTGGCCTGGTCGCGCATCGCTCCGGTGACCTCGTTGGCGGTCACGTCGAAGATCACCGCCGCGGTCTCCCGGTGGACATCCTTCCCCTCCCGGAAGGCCCGCACGAACACCTCGTCGTCGGAGAAGTGCGCCAGGATGCGGAGCTCGATCTGGGAATAGTCCGCCGTAACCAGGACAGCGCCCGCGGGGGCGACGAACCCCTTGCGGATCTCGCGGCCGACCGTGGTGCGGATGGGAATGTTCTGCAGGTTGGGGTCGGAGGATGACAGACGGCCGGTCGCGGCGACCGCCTGGTTGAAGGTCGTGTGGATCCGGCGCGTATCCGGGTTGACCAGTGCCGGGAGCGCGTCCACGTAGGTGTTGCGCAGCTTCTCCAGCTGCCGGTAGTCCATCATCAGCCGCGGCAGTTCGTGGCCCTGGACCGCAAGCTGCTCCAGCACGGATGAATCCGTGGACGGGCCCGTCTTGGTGCGCTTGATGACGGGCAGGCCCAGCCGCTCGAAGAGGACCTCACGCAACTGGGGGGTCGAGTTGATGTTGAACTCGGTGCCGGCGACCCGGTGGATGTCCTCGCGGATCAGGCGCAGCTCGCCGGCCAGCCGCGCGCTCATCGCCGCGAAGAAGCCGGGGTCGATCCCCACCCCGTTCATCTCCATGTCCGCCAGCACGGGGATCAGGGGGGTCTCGAGCTGGTCGAAGAGCTCTTCAAGGCTCTCCGCGGCCAGCTGGCCCGAGAAGCGCTCCCACAGACGCAGCGGCAGTTCGGCCTGTTCACAGGCGAAGGACAGGGCCTCGGCAGCGGCGATCTCGCCGAACGCGCGCCGCTTCTTCCCGGTCCCCAGCACCTTGGCGGGGGCGGTGACCTCCCGGCCCAGGAGGTCGGTGGCCAGGGCGCCGAGGTCGCGGTGGCGCCGGCCGGGATCCAGGACGTAGGACGCCACCATCACGTCCTTGAAGGGACCGGCCAGTTCCAGTCCCGCGCGCCGGCATGCGATCAGGGAACGCTTGAGATCGTGGCCCACCTTGGTGACCCGGGGGTCCCCCAGCACGGCACGAATCGGCGCCATCGCCTCGCTGTCCAGCGCGGGGAGATTGTCTTCCCCACCCCCCTCCTCCCCACCCAACCCCAGCGCCATCGCGCTCTCGTGCCCGACGGGAAGGTAGTGGCACGTCCCCGGCCCCACCGCCACCGCCACCCCCGCCACCCCACCCCGAGTCGGCACCAGCGTGCGGTTGAGGACCGCCACCCCCATCACCCCCGCCCCCCGGCACGCCGCCGCCACGGCCTCGACCGCGTCCACCTCGGTAACCAGCTCGTAATCCGGCCCCGTGGCACCGGTGGCTCCGCGGCCCGCCCGGTCCCCCTCCCCTTCCCCCCCCCCCTCCAGCCGCCCCCCCAGCCGCCGAACATCCCGAACCACAAAAACCGCCCCCCGCCGGCCGCTGTTCG
>JAPOOQ010000512.1 GCA_026713345.1 Gemmatimonadota bacterium
GCCTCCACCGCGACCCGAACCTCGTGCGGCTCCAGGGGGCGCGCCGGCAGCGGCTGGACGAACGGGCGGTCGAAGACGCCTCCCCTGTCCGGCGCCAGCACCCAGCTCGGACCCTCCGGAAGGGCGAGACGCTCCGGCCCGGACTCTTCCCGAACCAGGCGTGCCACCTGTCGGCGTCCGGACCGGTACACGATGTGATTCTCCGGGTCGGGGTAGAGGAACTCGTTCGCGAGATCGGGCAGGTGAGCCATCCGCGCGGGATCCAGGTCGATCATCCTCGGCTGCAGGTGCGCCGCTTCCCGCTCCACGCCCTTGCCGACCCCCCACACGGCCGCGCCGGCCAGCTCCCCGCCGCGCTCGCGCTCCAGGACCTGCGCGCCGCGAGTGATGAACCACACGCCCTTTTCGGGAGTTGCGACGGCGTCGCCAAGGCCCTGCACCATGGCGAGCGCGCTTGCAACCGCCCGCTTCACGTCCACGGCCAACTCGTTGGTCGCCGCCTCTTCGCCGTGACCGTCCAGCGCGCTAAGGTGGACGACACCGTGGAAGGGCACGTCCGCCGGAAGGCGCTCGACCAGCGCACGCCACGATTCGCGGTCGTCCGGCTGGACGGAGGCGGCGAATAGGCCGGGTCCCGCTGCAAAGGTGCCGGCGTCCGCGGCGCCCGCGCCGTTGCCGTTCGCCGATCCGCGGCCCGCCAGCACCACCGTCTGGTTCCGCGCCGCCAATTCGCCCGCCAGCTTCGCGGCCAGCCCACCCTTGTCGGCCGCCAGGTCATCCGCCAGTGCGACCAGCCCACCCTTGTCGGCCGCCGCGTCATCCGCCGGCTCCGCGGCCAACCCGCCTGGGTCCGTCGCCAGAATCCAGACGCCCGGTGCTTCGTGCACCTCGGCCGGGCCTCGGGCCACGATCACGCCCTTGTCGAAGATACGGGTCGTGTCGGACTCGTCGACCCCCAGCACCTCGACCGCGTCGAAACCGGCGTCTCCGAGCGCGCGGCGCCAGATGGCCGGACTCGCCAGGGCGTGGTGGGGGCGGTAGTCGTCGGCGAAGCGCCACCAGCCGTCGAGCTGCCCGAAGGTCAGGTCCATCCAGCCGAGGCCGCTGAGGTTCTCGAGCGCGACCAGTTGGCCCGATGGTGCGAGCAGCCTGGCGCAGTGGCCCAGCGTCTCCTCCAGGTAGCGCGTGGCGTGCAGGACGTTGGATGCGATGATCAGGTCGTAGCCGTGGGCGTCGTAGCCCTGCGCGACGGGGTCCTTCTCGATGTCGAGCGGACGGTACTCGATGCACCCGCCAGCGTCGCCGAACCGCGCCTCCGCCTCGGCGAAGAAGCCGGCGGAGATGTCGGTGTACACGTAGTCGAATTGACCCTCCGGCAGGATCGGCAGGACCGAAGCGGTGGCCGACCCGGTGCCCGCGCCGACTTCGAGGACACGCAGGCGCCGACCCCGGGGCAGCGCGTCCACGAGGGCCCGGACCGCCACCTCGAGCATCCGGTTGGCCGCGCGCGCGACCGGCGCCTTGAGGTACAGATCGGCGGCGGTGGGCTCTCCGCTGCTGAAGAGGAGGGTCAGCGGATCTTCGCGGCCGCGCAGCACGTCGGGAAGCGCGCCACCGGACCTGCGAAACAGGCCGACTTCGGTCTGGCCGTGCGAGTACCGACCAGCCATCACGGCGGCGTGCGCGTCGGGGTCGGGCGGCAGGTCTTGGGGCCACGGATCATCGGGTCCCTTTAAGACTACGAAGTCGCTGTCCGTTTCCTTCAATACCCCGGCCTTGGACGCCATTTCCAGGATGCGGCGGAAGAGTTTGCGGTGTTCCGGCTGAACCCCGAGCGCCTCGCGCAACTCTTCAACCCGCAGCACCGCACCCGCCTGCCGCTCCCAGCCGAGCCTGTCCAGCGTCGCGACGGCGTAGGACCACGACCACTGCTCGAGATCCGCCAGAAGGGCATTTCGGCCGTCGGGCGAGACACCGGCCTCGGTCAGGTATTCCGTGAAGAGCTGGGCGCCCGCCTTCACCGCGGCCGGGCTCGGGAAGAACTCCGCATCCGGCATCCCCGGCGGAAGGGCGCGCTCACGCCAAACGACCTCGTAGAGCAGGTCCTTCACCCCTTCGACCGCCGAGAGCAGCGCCGCCCGCGTCGCGCGCTTGATCGCGTATCCGCTGAAGCCGCCGAGCGGCTGACCACTGCGATCGTAGATGCCCAGTTCCGCGCTGAGGACCTCCGGCGCCTCGCCCTCCTCGGAGTCCGCGCCACGGGACCCCTCGCCCAGCTGCACGTGACATACGACCCGGTCCGGCAGCCGTCCGGCAGTCAGCCACATTCTCTCCCAGCCGAAGGGCAGATAGGTGACCGAGCCGTGAGGTCCGGCCAGGTTGCGCGCTGCCCCGACGACCTGGAAACAGCCGTCCAGGAGGAGTGGATGGATTTCCAGGGCGTTCCGGCCCAGAGCCTCGGGAAAGGAGATTTCCGCCAACGCTTCGCCCGGGCGTGCCCAGGCTCGGCCGAGGGTGCGGAAGGAGGGACCGAGATCGACGCCGGTCTCCGCCCTGGCGCGGTAGTAGCCGGCCACGTCGACGGGCGACATCCCGTCTTTCAGTCCGTCCAGATCAACCCGCTCGCCGGATTCCGGGACGGGAGCCCCGCGCGACACGAGACCCTCCACGTGCAGCACCCAGTCCTCGTCCGCCCCCCCCCCCCCCCGGCTGAAGATCTGGAAGCGGCGAGATGACCCCTCCTCGGGAGCGTCCAGCACGAGCTGCACCTTGCGGCCCCCCTCGCCCGGCGCGTCGTTGGCGCCATCCTCCGCGAAGACCAGCGCATTGTGGAGCTGCACCTCCTCCACGGCGACCGGTCCGCTCCCCTCGGCGAGCGACGATGTCGCGGCCATCGCCCCGTACATCGCGCCCGGGGCGATGACGCGCTCGAACACGCGGTGGTCCTCCAGCCACGCCGGATCCGACGGGAAGATCTCGGTCTCGTGGGTGGTCTCGCCGCGGGCGGATTCGTGACGCTCGCCGAGCAGCGGGTGACCGGCGCCCCGCCGCCGCGACTTGGGCGCTGCGAGCCAGTGGCGGGTCCGCTGGAACGGGTAGCCCGGCACCGAGATCCGCCGCCGCGACTCCCCCGCGAAGAGCCCCTCGAAACGGATCGGCAAGCCAGCTTCATATGCCTGCGCGACCGCCTCCACGAAACCGTCGCCGCCTCCCGCGGCCTTGGCACGGCCGCTTCTCGAGGCCGATCCGTCGCGGCCCGCAGAAGCCGGCCCGCCCCCGCCCCCCGCC
>JAPOOQ010000513.1 GCA_026713345.1 Gemmatimonadota bacterium
ACGGTCCCCGTGCTCGCGGTCTGGCCCTGCGGGATCACGAGGCGGAAGCTGGTGCTCAGCGTGAAATCCGTCGCATCCGCCCGGCGCGGCGTTCCCGCCGGAAACAGGCCCGTTTGCACAATAAGCTGCACGTCGCCGAACAGGGTTGGATGGCTGAGCTTCGCCGTCACCGTAGCCACGCCCCCGTTTTCGGATATCGCGGTCGGGGTCACCACCACCGACTTCGTCGGATGGAGCTCGTCGTCGGCAATATTGAATTCCTCAAATGAGGACGCGCCGAACGCGGTACGGGCATTGCTTGAGGGGGTGTATGTAATCCGTATCAGCCTGGCGGGTCTCTTGACACCGCCATCGTCCACCGCAGTGACCGTGACCGTTCCGGTGCTGACCGTTGATCCCGGGACGAAGGTCAGGACCTTGTTCTCGCTCACGACGTAGTCGTCCGTCGTCGCGAACTGGTCGATCGGGGAGGGCGCGACCGACAGCGTCACCGTGACCGTATCCGTCGCGGCCTTGTCCATCGTCGCGGTCACGGTCACGAAGCCGGTCTCAGTAAGCGAGGTGTTGCCGGCACTCACCGTGCCCGTAGGCGTGAGGACCAGCGACACACGGGGCAGCTGCGCCGACGCCGAGGTAGGAAGCACCACCCAAGACAGCAGCAGCGTCAGGGCCGCAATCGTCCATCCAAGCATTCGGTGAGACGCGCCGTCCGCTCGCTGACGCCGCAACGCCGCCCGCGGCATTGCTCAGCCCCTGGCCCAAATTGTGCCGCACGCCACGCTCGCCTCTCCTCCGTTCGATGGAGACGCGAGGGTAGCGACCCCTTCTCGCTCCCGGCCCGCTGCCCCGGTCCGGTCGCTGCGCACCCTCCGCGGGCAGCCGCCGAACCGGCACATCTTAGTGACGAGACCGGCTAGAGCTGAAACTTGGGGCGGGGGATCGCTTGCCCCGGGACGAGGGGCAGGGCTTCGAGGACCTCCGGCGAACCGGCGGAAGCGGGCGCGGGAGTCCCGCCATTCGAGTACGATTTTCCCGCTTTCGCGGCACGGTTCAGCAAGATCCAGTAGCACGGCAGAAAGCGCAGATCGTGCGGCCCTGTACGTAGTTTAGACGATCTTCTGCCGTGATTCTGGCCTCTGGCGATCCGCTGGGCGATCACGCACAGCGCGAACGCGCTCCAGTACAGCGTCCACGGCGCGCTCATGGCAGTCTGTACGGGCAAGAGGCTGGCGACATGGCCCGCGGGTCTACAAGGCCGGTGACGTGAAGCTCCGACAGCACCGCAATCCATGCCTTCACAGTGGCCGCCGAAGCCTGGGCAGCTTCGGATATCTCTTCGGCCGTCTGTGAGGCCATCACCTGGGGTTCATCGACGGCGGTTCTCATGACGCGCTGGCTCGCGGCAGCCTGGGCGGTGATACATGCCCCAAGGTTCATGGCGTCCACAGTGAGTTGAGCCGTTCGCGGTGCCCACACCACCGTCCCGATCCACAGCCCCCCCAACAGCCCGACCGCGATCCCCGCCGCGAGCCCCATAGCGACCCTCGCCCCGCGCTTCACAGTCCCGCCACCTTACACGCCACCGGCGCGCTCTTCACCAGCCCTGGGCTCCGGACCTTGAATCGCCAGTGCGCCAACTCGCGCTCCCCGTTGGTCCAGACAGTGACGGACATTGCAGTGTCGGCCGTTGCGGCGATCACCCGGTCCCCGCCACCGTTCCACTTGTTGTAATCCCTGGGGTCGGTCAGCGAGCCCGCCATCCCGGTACTGCACAACCCGGGGTCGCAACCGTGCGGCCCGGCACCGTAGAGCACGGTATAAGAGGCACCCGGCGCGGCGATCCGGTTCCAGGTCAACGTCAAGTCGAACCCGTCAGCCGGGATATAGTCGGGCGTTTTCCGGAGCGGCCCGTGCTCGCACTCCAGCACCAGTTGCCGGTCTTCGGGCTCGGTCGGTGAGGCCTGGCAAGCGGCCACCAGCAACAGCGCCAGCGCCCCGCGCTTCATGACTGCACCTCGCGCGTCACCCGGTCGCCCGCGACCCGTTCCACCCCAGCGGCCAGCGCCAGCCGCATGACGGCCGACACGGACAACCCGGACGCGACCGCTTCCGTCCGCAACGCGCGGTAGAGGTCTTCGTCAATGCGGAGGTTGAGCCGGTGCGACCGGCGCTTCACTTCCCCGAGCCGCCGTCCTCGCGTCGCGTCCTCGGTCAGATAGTTGCCCCCCGTGCGGTACCGTTCCATCGTTCGCCCCCTCCGGCCGAAACTGTCATACGTTCATGCGAATCGTAATGAACGTATGACAAGTAAGCGCCCGCGCAAAGTTTCGATCTCTCACAGTCCCACCCGCCTCCCGCGCGTCGTCCGGGGGCCGGCCCTATGGTGCGCAAGCCGCAGCCAACAATGGACTATGACGCCCTGCACATCCTCCAAGACAGCGCGTTGGTGTTCCGCTACGCT
>JAPOOQ010000514.1 GCA_026713345.1 Gemmatimonadota bacterium
CACGCCGCCGCCTCCACGACACGCTCACCTGCATCCGCGAACACTGCACCATCGACAACGCCGGCTGGCGCCTGGCCGCCAACGCCGAACGGCACCTCAAACCCCCCGCCGAACTCGCCCGCCTCTTCCGCGACCACCCCGACGCGCTCGCCAACACCGTCCAGATCGCCGACCAGTGCCGCTTCTCCCTCGCCGAACTCCGCTACGAATACCCCGACGAGGTCGCCGCCGACGGCCGCACCCCCCGCGAAACGCTTGCGGCGCTCACCTGGGCCGGTGCGGCCAAACGCTACCCGGACGGAATCCCGCCCAAGGTCCGCGCGACGATCGAGTACGAACTCGCGCTCATCGCACAGCTGGACTACGAGCCCTACTTCCTCACCGTCGAGGACATCGTGCGCAAGGCGCGCGAGCTCGGCATCCTCTGCCAGGGGCGCGGTTCGGCCGCCAACTCCGCCGTGTGCTACTGCCTGGGCGTCACCTCGGTCGACCCCGCGCAGATCGACCTCCTCTTCGAGCGCTTCATCTCGGCCGAGCGCGACGAAGTGCCCGACATCGACGTCGACTTCGAGCACGAGCGCCGCGAAGAGGTCATCCAGTACATCTACGGGAAGTACGGGCGCGAGCGGGCCGGGCTGACCGCGACCGTCATCACCTACCGCGTGAAGAGCGCGCTGCGCGACGTGGGCAAGGCGATGGGGCTGAGCGAGGACGTGATCGGACGGCTGCTCTCGATGGTTTCGTGGCGGTCGAAGGCGGTGGACGGGGAGCGGGCCCGCGAAGAGGGGTTCGACCCTGGTGACCGGCGACTGGCGCTGACGCTGGAGCTGGCCCGCGAGCTGTACGGCTTCCCGCGCCATCTGTCGCAGCATACCGGCGGCTTCGTGATTTCGCGCGGGCCGCTCTGCGAGATCGTCCCCATCGAGAACGCGGCCATGGAGGACCGCACCGTCATTGAGTGGAACAAGGACGACCTCGAAGTGCTCGGGCTGATCAAGGTGGACGTGCTCGGGCTCGGGATGCTCACGTGCATCCGCAAGGCCTTCGCCCTCCTCGACGAGCACTGCGGCGTCCGCTACACCCTGGAGAACGTGCCGCAGGAGGACCCGGCCACATACGAAATGATCCAGCGCGGGGACACCGTCGGGGTCTTCCAGATCGAGAGCCGCGCCCAGATGGCGATGCTGCCGCGGCTCAGGCCGGCCACCTTCTACGACCTCGTGATCGAGGTGGCGATCGTGCGCCCGGGACCGATCCAGGGCGACATGGTCCACCCGTATCTGCGGCGGCGGCAGGGGCGCGAGGCGGTGGAATACCCGTCCGAAGAATTGCGGCAGGGGCTCCGCAAGACGCTCCGCGTGCCGCTGTTTTAGGGGCAGGTCATGCGGATCGCGATCGTTGCGGCGGGGGTCACGCCAGCCGAGGCCGACCAGCTGCGGCGCGCGATGGCGAGCTTCCGCAATCCGGGCACCATCCACAGCTTCCGCGACAAGTTCACCCAGGGGATGACCGACCGCGGCTACACACGCGACTTCGCCGAGCGCTGCTTCCGCCAGATCGAGGGGTTCGGCGAATACGGATTCCCCGAGAGCCACGCGGCGAGTTTCGCGCACCTGGCCTATGTGTCGTCGTGGCTGAAGTGCCACTATCCGGCGGTCTTCGCGTGCGCGTTGCTGAACAGCCAGCCGATGGGGTTCTACGCTCCGGCCCAGATCGTGAGGGACGCGCGCGATCACGGGGTAGAGGTGCAGCCGGCGGATGTGAACCGGTCGGAGTGGGATTGTACGCTGGAGGGGGTGGAGGCCGGGCTGCCCGCCGGCAAAGTTTCGGACGCTCGCTCGAATCCGCAGCCCACCAGCGGCCCCGTCGTCCTCCGCCTCGGCCTCCGCCAGATCCGCGGCCTCAAGGAGGAGGATGCGAAGCGCGTGACGGCCGGCCGCCTGCTCGCTGGCGGCATGACCAACGGCCACATGACCAACGGCCGACGGACTGCCCACCACCTGACCCCCCCTCACGCGGCCGACTACCAGTCACCCCTCGACCTCTGGCAGCGGACGGGCATCTCACCCACCGTCCTGACCCGCCTGGCCAGCGCCGACGCCTTCACGTCCATGGGACTGAACCGCCGCCAGGCCGCCTGGGCGGTGC
>JAPOOQ010000515.1 GCA_026713345.1 Gemmatimonadota bacterium
GCCCCGTTACGAGATCCATGCTGTAGGCAACTACCGCGACCCCGGGCCTGCCCCCGGGCCCGACGACACGGTAGACCTCCCGGAAGGGGTGCTGGCCCAGCGAGGCCGAAAAAGTGCCATCGCCATTCCATATCTCGACCACCAAGTCGTTGCCTCCCGCGAAGGCGGTAGCAAGGATGGTTCCATCCGCACGGACGTACCCGGTACTTCGGGGGCGTTCCGCCCGCAGCAGGCGAGGGCTTCCCACTCCACGTCAGGGTTGTCGGCACTATATCGACCGGCGCGGCCGAAAACATGCCATTCTCGCCCTGAGCCATTCGCCGGAGCGGTCCAACGCGGATGCATCGCTGCTCGAATGTCGCGGGGGTTTTGTCCACGGGCTGCAACTCCGTGCGGTTGCCGCAGCTGGTTCGCTTGCGGCTGTTCCGCCGTGGCCGTACGGTACCACCTGGCTGAAGCCGCTGTCTTCACTGAATCGCGGAGGTCCTGATGTCCAAGTGTCGCCTTGACATTACAAGATGTCGCGTTCTCCTTACATTCATCGCGCTGAGCACGGCGCTTGCCACCTCGCCGCTTGCCGCCCGGCAGGCACAGGAGGAGCAGGAGGTCGATCCGGTCGCCGAGCTGGTGGAGCGCCTCACACTCGACAACTACAAGACTACCCTGAAGGGACTTACGGCCTTCGGCGACCGCCGCCAGGGCACGCAGCGCAACCGCGACGCGGTCGACTGGATCGAGGCCCAGCTGCAGGACTTCGGCTGCACCACCACCGAGCGCGTCCACTACACGTATTCGCCTCCGCGGTTCGACGCGCCGCCGCGCCCGACGCCAACTCCGGCCCAGGCCCAGGCCGCCGCCGCCCGCCGCACCCCTCCCCGCCAACAGACCGACGACCTCACCACTGCAACCGGAGGCCGCGTGGGCCGCCGCGGATCCGGTCCCGGCGGCAGTGTGATCTTCGGCTACCGTGGCCGCACCGGGGTCAACCGCGGCCTCATGGCCCAGCCCGACGAGCGCATCCGCGAACTCAACCGCGAAGAGCCGGTCGACGGCGAGCGCTCCCAGGTCTACTGCACCAAGGTCGGCGCCACGCACCCCGACGAGATGTACATCATCGGTGCGCACATGGACGGCCACGGCGTGAACGAGGCGGTGGACGACAACGGTTCCGGCACGGCGCTGGTCATGGAACTGGCCCGCATCTTCAGCTCGCCGGACGTCGAGACCGAGCGCTCCATCCGCTTCGTGCTGTGGAACAACGAAGAGACGGGGCTCAACGGCGCCCGGGCGTATGTGGAGCAGCGCCAGGAGCTTCAGGGGATTGAGGATCCGCCGGGCTCCGGGCAGTATCCCGAGCCCCGCTGGCTGGGCATGATCCAGCACGACATGATGCTCTGGGACCACGGCGCACCGGGGCCGGACGGGCGGGTCAGCCGGAATCAGCGTCCCGAGGCCGACGTCAACATCGAGTTCCAGTCGAACTCGGAGATGGCCCGCGAGGCGATGGACCTGGCGTTCCTCTTCAAGTCCGCCAACGAGCGCTACGCCACGGACTACCCCGCCACGGTGGGCCCGCACATGACCAACACCGACTCCACCCCCTTCATGAACATCGTCGCGGCGATCAGCCTGCGGGAGAATGAACGGGGGGCGCAGGTGGGCGCCGGGTGGAACCCGAATTGGCACCAGCCGACCGACGTGTGGACCACGTATACGGATGACGACTTCCGGCTCGGGCTGAATGCGGCGCAGACGACGCTGGCCGCGATCGCGCAGTTGACGGGGACGAGCGTGGGGCGGTAGCGGCTAGCCCCCAGGCCGCGCGATTTCGGCCTCTGCCGCGATGTAGCCGAAGCCCGCCCAGCCGGACCCCTCCAGAATACGGCGGAACATCTCCCCGGCCTGCTCCGCGCGCCCGTTGTAGAGGTGCCACGCCGCGACACCGTAGGCGATGGCCACGCCGGCGGGGTCGTCGCTCGCCGGGTCCCACAGTTCGTCGGCTTCGATCTCTCCCTTGTACATGAGCAGGAGGCGGTGGTAGCTCGTGTTTTCGATCACGTCGAGCTCCGCGGTGACCGGCTCCAGGACGGCCGCGGCCTCATCGTCGCGGCCCAGGCGGCGGAGCGCCATGTACCACCAGTGCGAGATCGCGACGAGCTGGTCGGGGTTGGTCGTCACCGCGAAGTAGTCTTCGTACGACTGGAGCGCGGTCTCGAAGTCGCCCTTGAGGTAGTGGGCGAGGGCGAGGTGGTAGTGGATGTTCGACTGCAGCGTGCTCGTCGGGATGCCGCGCTCGTTCGGCTGGCCGTCGGGCTCCACCTCGTCGGGTTGCCCCTCGACGAGCGCGGCGGCGTGGGACAGATCCTCGATGGCGCGGTCGAATTCGCGAACGCTGATCCAGCGGTGGCCGCGGTGGCGGTACATGCGCGCGTCTTCGGGGTGCTTGCGGATGCCTTCCGCGAAAACCTCGATCGCGTCCCGGTAGTGGCCCGTGTAGCCGATGCGGCGGCCGAGCCAGATGATCGCGTCGGCGTCGTCGGGGTCGGCCTCGTAGTCGGCGCGGGCGGCGGCGATGTCGTCCTCGCGCCGGGCTGCGACATCGGGGGGAGCCGGGGTGGGGAAGAGCGGCTCCCCGAGCAGGGAGAGGGCTTCGGCGCCTTCGGGGAGGGCGGGGGCGAGGGTGGCGGCGGGGGTCTCGGGTGGGACATCATCGCTCGAACCGCTGTCGGCGGGACCGCATGCGGCGACGAGGGGGGCGAGGAGGGCGGCGGTGATGAGGGGGGTGCGGGGCATGTGGGTGTGGTGGTGGGGGGGATGGGGGGGGGGGGGGTGGACAAGGTTGGGGTCCAGGCTGGCGGGGTCAAACGGGCCGGGGCACAGCCTTTGCGCGGAACGGACTGACCGGGTAGACTTTCCACCGTGGACCGGGTCGCCCCCCAAGGATGGAGGCATGCAGAATGTCGATTGCGAAGCTGACCGGAATCTCCCTTTTGACAGGGGCCCTCGCCCTCCCGGGAGCTGTCGGCGTGGGCCTCGCCGCGCCCGGCGTCGCCGCCCAGACGAACGGAACCGCGAACGGCGCCGCCCAGGACGAGGTCACCTTCAGCCGGGACATCGCGCCGATCCTCCAGCGCTCCTGCGTCCGCTGCCACCGCGACGGCGGCGTGGCGCCGATGTCGCTGGTCGAGTTCGACGAGGTCGTGCCGCACGCGAGTCAGATCGTTCGCCGCACCGGGATCCGGGATCGTGCCGGGGCCATGCCGCCGTGGTACGTCGAGAAGGACATCGGCATCCAGCACTTCAAGGACGACATGTCGCTCCACGACTGGGAGATCGACGCGCTGCAGCGCTGGCGGCGCGCCGGCACCCCGGAGGGCGATCCCGCGGACCTGCCCTCGCCGCTCGAATTCGACGACGACGTGGTTTGGGTCGCGGGCGAGCCGGATCTGATCGTGACCCTGCCCGAGGTGCTGGTCGAGAGTGACGTGCCCGACTGGTGGGGCGACATCGAGCCCGTGCCCACCGGTCTCGAGGAGGATCGCTACGTCAAGTCGGTCGAGATCCGCGAGGTGAATGACGTCGGACGGAACGCGGATGGCGGACACGAGGGGCGCCACACCGTCGGCGGCCGGTTTGTCGTGCATCACATGATCTGGAGCACATACAAGGGGGCCGAGACGCTGGAGGATGGCACCCGCACGAGACCCAGCGTCGTGACCTGGCCGGTCCATGAGGTCGGCCGCGAACCCGACATCTTCGACAACGACGCCGGCCGCCTCCTGCGGGCGGGTTCCTCCATCGTCTCGAACTCGCTCCACCTTCATTCCAACGGCCGCGACACGCGCGCCCACCTGGAGATCGGCTTCCGCTTCCACCCGCCCGACTACGAGCCGAAGTACCGTCGCACGTCCTTCGGGCTCGGCAACGGGAGCGACATCGACATCCGGGCCGGCGAGGCGGGGCAGGAGCTGCACGCGTACCAGGTCCTGAACCAGCATACCAAGATCGTCACCTTCGAGCCCCACCTGCACGCGCCCGGGATGCGCATGTGCCTCGAGGCGATCTGGGGCTTCAACGTCGAGACGATCAACTGCGTCGGATACGACCACAACTGGGTCCGCGGCTACACCTACGCGCAGGACCACCAGCCGCTGCTGCCGGAGGGGACGATCCTGCACATCGTCGGTTACATGGACACGTCGGACGCGAACCGGAATGTGCCGGACACGCGGAACTGGCAGGGCTCGGGCAACCGCTCGGTCGCGAACATGTTCATCGATCTGGGGATGCGGGTCACTCTCACCGACGAGCAGTTCGCGGAGGAGATGGCCCGGCGGCGGGCGAAGCTTGCGCTGGGTCCGAACGACCATGTGATCGGATGTCCGCTCTGCATGGTGATCCCGGCGAACGGGAATCCCGACTACTGGGCGGACGACGGGGGCGGGGGCGGAGCGGGATCGGGCGGCTCCGGCAACGATGCAGGCCGGGGCAGCGACGCCGGCCGCGGCAACCGGTAGACCGATGCGCAGGGTGAAGATCCGGTTTGCGGTCCTGCTGCTGGCGGCCGGTGCCGCCGGCTTTCAGGGAATCGCCGCCCAGACCTACCAGCGCGGCCAGAACGTGGCGCCCGCCTTCGAAGGTTGGATGCGGAACGAGGACGGCACCTTCAGCTTCCTTTTCGGCTACATGAACCGGAACTGGAGCGAGGAGCTGGACGTGCCGGTCGGCGAGGACAACAGCTTCTCTCCCGGGCCGGCGGACCGCGGGCAGCCGACCCACTTCCTGCCGCGCCGCAACCGCTTCGTCTTCGAGGTCCGGGTTCCGGCCGACTGGGGTGACAAGGAGCTGGTGTGGACGGTCACGAGCAACGGTGTCACCGAACGGGCGTACGCCACGCTCCGGGGCGACTACGTCGTGGACGGCCATGTGATCATGTCGGAGACGGGAGCGCTCGGGGCCGGTTCCAGCGACGCGCGGATACGTGGCAACCAGCCGCCGACCATCACCCTGGAAGGTCCCGAGGAGCGCCAGGCCACTGTGGGCCGCCCGGTGACCATCACCGTGCTCGTCGAGGACGACGGGCTGCTGCGGTCGCGCCGCCCTTCGCCGCCAGACCCGCCTGAGACAGCGGGAGACTCCGCGCGCGCCGACTCGATCTGGAGCGCGCCGCCAACCTTCAGCAGCAGGCAGCTCAGGCCCCCGTCGCGGATTACCGTGCAGAAGGTGAACGGGCTGTTCATGTCGTGGTTCCTGTACCGCGGAGAAGGGGTCGGCGGCATGGATCGGCAGGTGACCGCGGGTGAAGAGGTGGGCGCGAATGACACCGGCCTTGCGGGCACCGTCACCTTCGAGCCGCCCCAGATCAAGGTCTGGGAAGACACACGCGCCGGGGCGAATTCGCCGTGGGCGCCGCTTTGGGTGCCGCCGGAGCTCCCCGAAGACGGTCGCTGGACGGTCGACGTCACCTTTGACAAGCCCGGGACGTACCTGCTGCACGGGCGGGCGGATGACGGGGGGCTGTTCTCGGATGTCGAGGTGATGGTGGTGGTGAGGGGGACGGCGAGTTAGTCCGCAACCCTCGGCAGGATGCCCCCGGGCTGTCCGAAATGGCGGACCAGGCCCTGTTTCTCCAGGGGGAATTCCGAGGACGGTGCGACAAAGCAGTCGTTGCACGGTGAGTAGTACAGGCAGCCGGCTTCTTCGTGGGGTCTTTCCAGGATGAACTCGCCCGCTTTGGCGAGTGCGGCCCGCCAGGCTGCCTTCGTTTTGACGAGATCCACGGGCGCGGCGAGGACCAGCCGGTCGATTTCCTGTGGTTGGTAGCGACCTCGGCGCTTCAACTGCTCGAGAAGCGACGCCGGGCTGAACCCCGGGTCCTTCGCAACGGCTGCCCAGATCAGGGCACCCAGAGGCAGGATGTTCTCGTGTGCATAGAGGATGTCCACGAAGTCCCGCGGCTCGTCTCGACCTGCGAGGGCCAGCACCTTGTTGGTGGCCAGGTCGACTTCGTGCAGCACGAGGCCACCGTTGTCGAGCCGCACCAGGGGCATGAACCGCCATGCCGAGTCATGAGCCCAGTCGATGCGGGTGGTTTCCTGGTCTCCAGACTCTACCATCGCCCGAATGAACCCCGGCTGACTGAGGTGGACCTGCACGCGGTAGCCTGCCGCTTCCAGCACTGCGCTATCCCGCGCGTACGACTCCGCGACGGCCTCGATGGAGTCGTGAAAAAAGTCGATGTCCTCGCTGAAGCGGTGGGATGCCGGAGAGAGGTGGAGCGCCGTGCCTCCTGCCAGGTAGCTGTCCGAAGCCCTCGAGCTGGCCAGCAAAGCCAACAGCTCCCGCTGAAGATCGGTTAGCGGCACAGTCGCGCCGCCGCCTTCCATGCCCTCATGTCTCCGTTCTTCTTCAGTGTCTCCGCGACCCAGTCCACATCGGCCAGGCCGATTTGCAGATCCTTGCGGTAGGACCAGAAACACACTGCGTGGAACTCGCGATACGCCCGCCGGGCCTCGCGGACGCGGACCATGGCCCTGGCGGTTTCGGGGTCGAGCTTGCGGCGACTCTTGCGGCCCCCGCGTCGACCGATCTCGGCGAGGTATCTTCGGATTGTGTTGTCCATGTCAATAACATAAGCTGCTTATGTTAGGCCGTCCACCTTGGGACACACCAATCGGTCCCTACAACCCCCACCGCTCCTGCAACACCGCCACCGACGCCAGCATCAGCAGCAGCGAATCCACCGACCCACGCTCCCGCTCGCCCACCCCCCCCAGCCCGTCCAGCACCCCCCCCACCGCCGCCACATCCACGAACGGCACGGCCTTGAGCGCGTCGCCCCGCAGCGTGTCCTGCAGGAAGTCGTGCAGCGGCCCGTCCGTACCGACGGCCGACGGCGCCATGAACGGCCGCTTCACCGCGCCGTACACCGCGTCCGGGATGTGGGGGCGCATGGCCTCGCGCAGGAGGTGCTTTTCGCGGGGATGGTCGGTGAGCAGCGCGAGCGGGAGGCGGTTCAGGTGCTCGAAGAGGTGGTGGTCGAGGAAGGGGAGCCGGACCTCGACGCCGTGCGCCATGTCGAGCCGGTCTGCGGCCATGTGGTAGTTGGCGAAGATCGAGTGCAGCCAGAGGTAGAGGAGCTGCCGGGCCGGTTCGCGCCGGGAGATGGCGGCCGCCGCCTTGCAGCGGCGGTAGTAGGTGCGGTAGGGGTCGTAGCCGTCGAAGCCGTGCAGGAAGTCGCGTGAGCAGACCGACTGGATGAGGCCGAGGCCGCCCGAGAGCCGCGTGAAGAGCGAGGGGGCCGCCGGGAGGAGGAGCGCGAGGCGGGCGAGCCAGGGGGAGACGGCGGCCAGGGTGGGGTGGTGGCGTCGGGGGGAGCGCAGGAGTCCCGACAGGATGCGCAGGATCCTGGCCGGTCCGAGGCCGCCGCGGGACGCACCGGCAGCCGCGCGCAGGAACTCGTAGCCGAAGAAGGCTTCGTCGGCGCCCTCGCCAGCCAGTACCGAGCGGTAGCCGGCTTCGCGCACGCCCCGGCTGAGCAGGTAGCGCGCCGCGCCGTGGGTGTTGAACTGAAGCGTCTCGGCGTGCCAGACGGCGTCTGCGAAGTGGTCGGCCAGATCGGCGTCGCCGAGCATGACGACGGTGTGGTCGGCGTTCGCGGCGGCGGCCGCTTCCCGTGCGCCGTCGCTCTCGTCGAATTCGCGCCGCTCGAACCCGACGGTGAAGGCGGCGACCGGGCCGTCCGTGCAGGTGGCCGCCACGCCCAGGACGGAGGACGAGTCCAGCCCGCCGCTGACCAGGCAGCCGACCGGGACCCCGGCGACCATGCGCAGCCGGATCGCTTCCTCGGTGAGCTCGCGGGCGCGTTCGACAGCGTCCGGCACCGGGCCCCTCCGCCGCGGCGACGCCGGCAGGTCCCAGTAGCGCTCCAGTCGCACCGTTCCGTTGCCCGCCCGCATCATATGTCCCGGCGGCACCTGCCGAATCCCCTTGAAGAGCGACCGCCTTTCATCCGGGCAGGCGAGCAGCCAGTGGTACACGCCGCTCTCGTCCCATGCCCGCGTCACCCCTGCTGCGAAGAGCGCCTTCGCTTCGGACGCGAGGTAGAGCGCGCCATCGTGCTCCGCGTAGAAGAGCGGCTTGAGGCCGAAACGGTCGCGCGCCGCGAAGAGGGTGCCGGCCTCCTCGTCCCAGATTACGAAGGCGAACTGGCCGCGCAGGTGTTCCAGGCAGTCGGCGCCATGGTCCTCATAGAGGTGGAGCGCGATCTCGCTGTCGGAGCGGGTGCGGAAGCGGTGCCCCTTCGCTTCGAGCTCTGCGCGGATGCGCTTGAAGTCGTAGAACTGGCCGTTCACGATGATGTGCAGCCGCCCGTCCTCGCTGGCCATCGGCTGGTGGCCCTCGGGGTCGTTGATCACCAGGAGCCGGTGGCCCAGAGCGATTCTGCCGCTCGGAGAAACCCAGGTGCGTTCCGCGTCCGGCCCACGATGCCGCAAGGCTCCGGTGGCGCGGCGGAGAGCTCCCGCGTCCACGGGCCCGCCAGGGGACAGGATCGCTGCAATGCCGCACATGGTCGCCCTCTACCCCTCTTCCTTCGGATGTTGCATGACGGCCTTGCCACCGCGGCAGGTGAAGCGCATCTGCGGCTGCCACACGCCCTGGGTCAACTCAAGATTATCCTTGGTGACCCGCTGGACGATCGCGACCGCGTCGATCGTGCCCGCGTCGGGGTGCGCGCGGGCGTAGCGGCGGGCGTGTCGGATGAGGAGCGAGCGGCGGACCTGGTCGAGCTGGCCGGGGCTCATCCGCATCCAGATGTTGCCGACAAGGTACGACTGGAGGAGGAGGTGGCGCATGGTCCGGGGGAAGAGGGCGTCGGCGTCGGTCGGCGCGTTATAACCACCGACCCGCGTGACCTCGAAGCGCACGTGGTGGTTGCGCTCGTCGACCCAGTCGAAGAGGCGGTAGCTCTGGAAGATGCCGAACATCCAGAGGAGGGCGCGGACCGGGTTGTCCCAGCCGCTCGACGAATATCGGGGGCGGAGTCGGCGTCCGGTGTTGGCGGCTTCCCAGACGATCTGGATCACGATCAGCGCGACGAGGGAGAGTGCGATCCAGCCGGCGGGGCCGAGGCCGGCGGCTCCTGCAGCCTCCACCGGCGCCACCCCCAGCCATCCCTGCATGATTTCGGGCGCGAGGGCGAGGGGGATCGCGGCGAGCATCGCCGAGTTGGAGTACGGGATCTTGAGCGTAAACGCGATCCCGGGGTGGAAGACGATGGCCCCCGCGACCAGCAGCCACTTGAGCACCGAGCCCGGCGGCAGCACGAAGATGAGCGCGAAGAGGGGCTCGAGGATCAGCGCGGCCCAGGTCACGAGTCGGAGCGGGGTGCGCCAGCGCAGGGTCCAGAATCCGGGCGCGCGGGCGATCGGCATGCGGAGCGCGGAGTGCATCGCGGAGCCGTCGCGCCACATCGGGCTCGTGAACTTGTACAGTCCGGCGACGATGTAGACGAGCGCCATGTTCGCGATGAAGGCGCGGGGGGCGGCGCCGGGGACGGTAGCGGCGAGCCAGGTGTCCAGGACCGGGGTGCCCGCGGCGGCCGCGCTTCCGAGCCCGGTCGCCGGGGGCCCCGATGCACCCGCGATCAGATCCGGCACGTTCAGCGTGCTCCCCACCGGCAGCAGCACGATCCACAGGCAGAAGATGTGGATCATGGCGTCGTCGAGGTAGCTGGCGAGCACGTTCCAGCGCAGGGTGGACAACGCCGCCAGAAAGAGGAACGCTCCGGCCGGGCGGGGATGGAAGCCCGCGACGACCATGAGCGCCGCCACGCACGCGCAGACGAAGACCGCGCGGAACAGCGCGCCGGGCATCCCCGGCTGAAAGAGGCTCACGCGGATGGGAGGGAAGAGCCGACACAGCAGCCCGTGGTCGATCAGGCCGTCGGGGTCGCTGAAGTCGCGCGCCTGCCTGAGCGTGTTGAAGAAGTAGACGAAGAGGACCCCGCCGATGATGATCCGCCCGATGTCGAGCGGCAGCGCATGGAAGTCGGTTGCCAGGCGTTCCATCACACCCATCGGGGTTGGGCTCCTGGGCTGGGGGGTTGTTGGCCGCGGGTGACGCGGAGTGGTGGAAAATCTACAAGCGTGTCGGGATGTGCCGGGAAAACGTTGCCGATTGTCATTCGGATTGACAATCTGCAAGGTGTCGGTGAGCTTGGGGTCGGAAAGGAGGGGGAAGCGTGTCTGTCATCGCTCGTAACCTCGCGGGACCGCTGCTGGACCGCATGCGGCACTATCCAGTCGTCACCGTCACGGGTCCGAGGCAGTCCGGCAAGACCACGCTATGTCGAACCGTGTGTTCCGATCGGCCGTACGTCTCGCTCGAGGGAATGGACATGCGCACCTACGCGATCGAGGACCCGCGCGGGTTCCTCCGCGAGTACCGTGACGGAGCCGTGATCGATGAGGTGCAGCGGGCCCCGGATCTTCCCTCCTATCTCCAGGAGGTCGTGGATCAGGAGCCGGAGCCGGGCCGGTTCGTGCTCACCGGTTCGCAACACTTCGGGCTCAGCGAGGCGGTGAACCAATCGCTGGCCGGTCGCACCGGTGTGCTGCATCTGCTGCCCCCCGGGCTCGACGAACTGGCGCGCTTCGGAGGTCCGGAACGTGGCCTGCTTGAGGTGATGTGGACCGGTGCCTATCCCCGAATCCACGACCGCGGCATTCCACCGGACATATGGCTGCGGGACTATTTCGCCACGTACGTGGAGCGCGATGTCCGGTCGCTCCGCAACGTGACGAACCTTGAGGCGTTCTCTGCGTTCGTGCGGATGGCCGCTGGACGAACCGCAACCGAGGTCAACCTTTCCGCGATCGCGGGCGATGTCGGAGTCCGCCACAACACCGTTCGTGCCTGGATGTCCGTTCTCGAGGCCGGTTTCCTGGTCTTTCGACTGCCGGCGTATCGGAGGAACGTGCGAAAGCGTCAGATCAAGGCGCCGAAGCTGCACTTCCTGGACTCGGGGCTGGTGTGCCACCTGCTCGGAATCCGGTCCCCCGAAGAGCTGCGCCATCATCCCCTGCGCGGCCAGGTCTTCGAGAGCTGGGTGGCTGCCGAAGTCTTCAAGGTCCGGACCCACCGGGGTGAGGAGCCCCGGCTGAGACACTACCGGGCCGCTGGCACGGAGGTTGATCTCGTGATCGAGATGGGTGGCCGGATCACCCTTGTCGAGGCCAAGGCCGGAAGCACCGTCACCCCGCGCTTTCTTTCAGGGATGCGCAGGTTGGGCGGCGAACTTGAGAGTTCCGGATTCGCTGTGGACAGGCGGCTGGTATACGGGGGCGACCGCCGGCAGTCCCGCGGTGAGACGGAGGTAATCCCGTGGAACCGGCTGCTGGAGGTCGGTTGGTAAGCCTCGGCGTCGATCTTGCGGCAACAAAATCTTGCGGCAACAAGAGGGGGAGGAGCGGGGTACAATACGCAGGATCGTGGTGCCGGAATCGTTCAGACCCCGGGACGTCAACGCCACACAAGTCTGGGGGATCCGGCACGACGAAATGGACGTGCAGTACGTCGCCGGCCTGCGCCTGGTTCCCCACGGAGGAGAAATCACCATGACGAAGCAGATCGCCGCAATGAGAGCGCTTGTCGCGTGGACCATTCCCGTCTGCGCGCTCGCCGCGTGCTCAGATGCGCCCACCATCACGCTCACCCCCGCCGAGGACTGGACGGCCGAAGCCGAGTACGAATTCGGCGACCAACTGGAGGGCGACGCGCTGTTCGGCCGGATCGTCAGCGTACGGCCCGCAGCCGACGGATCCCGGGTATATGTACTGGACGCCGGCGCCTCCGAGGTGATGATCTGGACGCCTGACGGAACCCTGATCTCACGGGTGGGGAGACCGGGCGAAGGGCCTGGTGAGTTCTCGGTCCCCCGTTCCCTGGCCGTCTTTGAAGACCGGTTCCGGGTCGGCGACAACCGTCGCTACACCACCTTCGCTCTCGACGGCGAAGTCGTGGAGACCGAAGCTTTCCCACCGCCGGGATCCGGGATCGTATCCTTCGCGGGGTACTATGGCTTCTCGATGTTCGACGACGGGAGCATAGTGGCCGTTCCCCCTTCTCCCGACTGGATGTGGGACGGCTCGGAACCGGACCAGGAGTCGGCAAATCTGCCGGTGCTGCGGATCTCACAGGACGGCGGCTCCTGGGGCCGCGATACGGTGGGCGTGCTGAGCTTCCGCAATGTGTTCTCTTCCTTCTCCGTCTCAGGGACTCCGAACACAATCATGCAGCCCTGGGTTCCGCCCGACGATCTTGCCATGGACCCCCGGAACGGCAGCGTGGTTTTCAACCGGCCGGTGCCCCAACACCCGGGGATGCTGGAGCTCATCGAGGTGTCGACTGCGGGGGACACGATCTGGTCGCGCAGAGTCCAACTCCCGCCCATCCCGCTCACCGCGGAGGATATCCGGAGCGAGGTGTACCTGGAGGCGACCCGAAGGTTCGGGGACAGCATACCCTCACCAATGGACAGGCGCAGCATTCGTAGCGCGTACATCATTCCGGAGTTCTGGCCGGCCAATCGGCGGATCGAGCTCATGTCGAACGGCGAGATCTGGTTCCAGCCGGCCGGGCAGGAGAACCCGGGTGTCTGGTACGCCGTGCTGAAGGGCGAGGGCGGACCGATCCGGCGACTCGTCCTGCCCGAGCGGTTTGCGCCCATGGACGTGAACGCCACCCACGTGTGGGGGATCCGTCGCGACGAGCTCGACGTGCAGTACGTTGCGGGGCTGAGGCTGGTGCGCTCATAGTGAGCGCATGAGCCACGATTACGACGCGATCATCATCGGAGCCGGCGTCATCGGCGTCTGCACGAGCTTCGAACTGGCAAAGCGCGGCTACCGCACCCTCAACGTGGACAAGCAGCCCGCCGCCGGGTCCGGTTCGACCTGCAACACCTGCGCGATCATCCGGCTGCACTACTCCACTCCGGACGGCTGCGCGATGGCCCGCGAAAGCTACTTTCATTGGCTGGACTGGGGGCGCTACCTGGGCGTGCCCGACGAGATGGGGCTGGCGAAGTACGTCAACACGGGGTGCCTGGTCGTCAAGAACGACCGCAACCACGACCTGGTGAACGTGATGGCGGCCCTCGACGAACTCCATGTCGCCTACGAGGACCTCACGGCCGCCGGGGTCGCGGCCCGCTTCCCCTGGATCGACACGCGTTCGTACGGCCCGCCCGTCACGCCGGGGAACGAGCGCTTCGGCACACCCACCGGCGGCAACATCCGCGGCGCCGTCTACATCCCCGAGTCCGGTTACATCGACGATCCCACCCTGGCGTGCCACAACGTGCAGCGCGCGTGCGAGGCGCGGGGCGGGGAGTTCCGCTTCGGCGCCGAGGTGGTGGAGATTCCGAGTGAGGGGGAGCGCGTCGCCGGCGTCCGGCTGGCCGACGGCACCGAAATCCGCGCCCCCGTCGTCGTCAACGTCGGCGGTCCCCACTCGGCGATCATCAACGGCATGGCCGGCGTGCTCGACGGGATGAACATCAGCACCCGTCCGCTCAAGCAGGAGGTCTGCTACGTCCCGGCCCCCGCCGACATGGACTACCATCAGATCGCCCCGCTCATCTCGGACGGCGACATCGGCTGCTATTCGCGTCCGACCACCGGCAACCACATCCTCATCGGCTCCGAGGACCCCGAGTGCGACGTTCTGGAGTGGGTCGACGACCCCAACGACTACAACACCGGCTTCACCCACCAGTGGGAGACACAGGTGATGCGCGAGGCGCAGCGGGTGAAGGGTCTGGGGATCCCCGGCCAGACGGGCGGGCTGGTCGACCTCTACGACGTGTCCGACGACTGGATCCCGATCTACGACAAGTCCGACCTGCCGGGCTTCTACATGGCCGTCGGGACCTCGGGGAACCAGTTCAAGAACGCGCCGGTGGCGGGGAAGCTGATGGCGGAGCTGATTGAGCGCGTGGAGGGCGGCCACGACCACGACGCCGACCCGGTCACGATGCCGCTCAGGTACACTCGCAGGACCTGCGACATCGGCTTCTTCAGCCGGCGACGGCCGCTGAATCCGGATTCGTCGTATTCGGTGATCGGGTGACGGACCGGCTGGCGGAGCGAGGCTCGCCGGGACTGAGCCGCTGACCGGGGCCCGCCGGTGAACTGGCTCAAGCTCCGCCGCCTCTGGCACCCCGCGCCGCTGAAGCCCAACTACGACACGGTCATCGTCGGCGGCGGCGTCCACGGGCTCGCAACCGCCTACTACCTCGCGCGCCACCACGGCATCCGCGACGTGGCGGTGCTCGAGTCGCAGTACGTGGGGTTCGGCGGGTCGGGGCGCAACACCGCGATCGTGCGCGCGAACCAGCGGACGCCCGAGAACGTGCGCTTCTACGCCGAGGGGCTGAAGCTGTGGCGCGTGCTGACCGACGAGCTCGACTTCAACCTCATGTTCTTCAACTGCGGGAACCTGAACCTGGGGCACAGCGAGGCCGCGTTGAACGGGTTCCGGATGGCCGCGAGCACCCACAACTTCCTGGGCGTGAAGTCCGAGCTGCTCGACCCGCAGCAGTGCGCGGAGGTGATTCCCGGGCTCGACATCTCCGACCGCCCGGCGTTCCCGATCCACGGTGGGCTGTACCATCCGCCGGGCGGCATCGTGCGGCACGACGCGGTGGTGTGGGGGCTCGCGAAGGGGGCGGCCGCGCATGGCGTGCACATCCACCAGGGCTGCGAGGTCCGCGGAATCGACACGGACGGCGGCCGCGTCACAGGCGTGCGCACCAGCATGGGCCGCATCGGCTGCAACCGCCTCGGCATCATGGCGGGCGGGGACAGCACGACCATCGCTGCCATGCTCGGGATCGAGCTCCCCATCCACCCCCTCACCATCCAGGCGATGGTCACGCAGCCACTGAAGCCCTTCCTGCATCACGTCTTCAGCTCCGGCGCGTACCACGTCTACGCGAACCAGACCCTCAAGGGCGAGATCGCGACCGGCGCGCACATGGACCCGCAGGTCAACTACACCACCGACGCGACCGCGTACTACCTCAAGCACCAGGCCGAGGCGCTCGTCGAGCTCATGCCCGCTCTGCGCCGGGTCCGCTTCATGCGAGTCTGGGCCGGTCTCGCCGACATGACCCCCGACATGGCGCCGATTCTGGAGGGCGACCTGGGCTACGGCGGCCTCTACCTCGACGCCGGCTGGGGGTACTTCGGCTTCAAGTCGGGGCCGGTCGCGGGGAAGTACATGTCGGAGTACATGGCGAGCGGCGAGCGGCCGGAGATCCTCAAGACGTTTCAGCTGAAACGCTTTCTGGAGAATCGCTACTCGGGGGAGACGGCGGCGGCCATGAAATACGGGCATTGGGGCTGATGGGGGAGCAGCGCCGCGCCGCGCGGCCGGTGATGTCGGCTCGGCAGCGGGCCGCCGGCGGAGAGGCGCGGCCATGACCTTCCGGCTGACCTGCCCCGTCTGCGGCAAGCGCGACGTCTACGAGTTCACCTTCGGGGGGCAGGAGCGGGGGCCGCGGCCGGAGCAGGAGGGGCTGAGCGCGGAGGAGCACTTCCGGTGGGTGCAGTTCCGGATGATTCCGGGCGGGCCGGGCGCCGCGGAAGATGAGGGCCACGGGGCCGGAGGGCAGGCTGGCGGGCAGACCGGCGAGCAGACTCGGGGGCAGGCAAGGCTCCAGCAGGAGTGGTGGTACCACGGGCGGGGGTGTGGGGTGTGGTTCCGGACGACTCGGGACCCCGTGACGAACCGGGAGGTGGAGGGTCACGATGGGGAAAGCTGAGTCCGCGGGCCGCCTGGCTCCCGGCCCCACCTGCTGCGTCGACTTCTCCCGGCCGCTCGCGTTTCAGTTTCTCGGACGGCCGATGACGGGGTTCGCGGGGGACACGGTGGCGTCGGCGCTGTATGCGAACGGGGTGAGGATCTTCGGGCGCAGCCTGAAGTACCACCGGCCGCGGGGGCTCTACAGCATGGAGGGCGAGTCGTCGAACACGTTGATGCAGATCGATGGGGCGCCGAACGAATGCGCAGAGACGACGGCGCTTCGGGAAGGGATGTCGGTGCGGGCCCAGAATGTCCGGGGAGACCCGAGGACCGATCGGTTCGCGTTCATCGACGCCTTCGACCGGCTGATGCCGGCGGGGTTCTATTACCGGCTGTTTCATCGGCCGTACGGGCTGTGGCCGGTCTTCCAGAACGGACTGCGGCGGATGGCGGGGACGGGGGTTCTGGATCCGCAGGGGAACCCGGATCGGGGGGTGCCGGCGGACGGGGCCGGACGACCGGGCTCCGGCGTGCATGCTGGGCGATCCCTGAACGCAGGAGTGCGCACTGAGCGCTACCTGAACGCAGATGTGGCGGTGATCGGCGGTGGGCCGGCGGGGGTGTCGGCAGCGCTCGCCGCGGCAGAGAGCGGGCTCCGGGTATGTCTTTTTGAGCGCCGGGCGTGGCTGGGTGGACACCTGGCCTGGCGGGTACGGGACTTCGAGGGCGAGCCGCTGTACCGGCGGGCCGCTGCGCTTGCCGCGCGGGTGCGGGCGACGGAGAATGTGAAAGTATTCACAAACTCGCCGGTGACCGGCGTGTGGGGCGAGAACCTTGTGACCGGTTTCACAATCGGCGCCGAAGACGACCCGTTCCGGGAGTGCCACTGGGAGTGCCGCGCGAAGTCGGTCGTGGTCGCTTCCGGGTGCATGGACCGGCCGCTCGTCTTCAACCACAACGACCGTCCGGGCGTGATGCAGGCGGGCGCGGCCTGGCGGCTGGCGCGCACCTACGCGGTAAAGCCTGGCGACGCAGCCGTCTTCAGCGTGGCGGACGACCTGAGTCTGGAGGCCGCCGTCGACTTGGCCGATCTCGGTGTCGAGATCCGGGGAGTGGCCGACGCGCGCGAGGACGGAGGGCAGGATCCGGCGCTGGTTGCGGCGCTCGAGGAGCGTGGCATCCCTCTGTTGCCGGGGTGGGCAGCGTCGCGGGCGATCGGCGCCAGGAGGCTGAAGGGGTGCGAGTTGCGCCCGGTGAGCGGCGCCGGCGCGAGTCATTTCCAGTGCGACCTGCTCGTTGCCAACGCCGGGATGCAGCCCCGGATCGGCGCGCTCGCCACGGCGAAGGCGAAGCTGGCCTATTGCGCCCACACCGACAGCTACCAGCCCGCCGAGCTGCCGCAGGGCGTCTTTGCGGCCGGAAGCATGACCGGCCTCCGCGACCCGCGGTCGATCGAGGCCTCCGGGGGGCTGGCGGGCTATCGGGCAGTCGCGTGCTGCACCGGTGGCATGGCGGTCACGGACGCCGACGCGATTGCCCGTGCCAAGCGCGACGCCAACGCCCTCCCCGGCCCCGTCGCCGGCTGCGACATCCGCCACGGCTCCGACATCGGCCGCGGCGCCAAGGCCTTCGTGGACCTCGACGAGGACGGCACCTACAAGAACGTGGTGGAGTCCGCCGCGCAGGGCTTCGACGTGCCCGAACTCGCCAAGCGCTTCGGCGGGTTCGGCCTGGGGCCGGGCC
>JAPOOQ010000516.1 GCA_026713345.1 Gemmatimonadota bacterium
ACCGCGGGAACCGACCCCATGGGCATCCGCCGCGGGATCGACCGGGGCGTCGACGCGGTCGTGACAGCGCTCGCGGACGCGTCGACCGAGACCAAGGGCAAGCGCGAGATCGCGCAGGTCGCCGCCATATCGGCCAACAACAAAATGGAGATCTGCGAGCTGATCGCCGAGGCAATGGAGAAGGTCGGCAAGGACGGCGTCATCACCGTCGAGGAGGCGCGCGGCCTGGAGACCGAGCTCGACACGGTCGAGGGCATGCAGTTCGACCGCGGCTATCTGTCTCCCTACTTCGTGACCGACCCGGAGCGGATGGAAGCCGCGCTCGAGGAGCCGATGATCCTCATCCACGACAAGAAGGTGTCCTCCATGAAGGACCTTCTGCCGATCCTCGAGAAGGTCGTCCAGATGGGCAAGCCGCTCCTGGTGATCGCGGAAGACGTCGAAGGCGAGGCGCTCGCCACGCTGGTGGTCAACAAGCTGCGCGGCACGCTCAAGGTCGCGTCGGTGAAGGCGCCCGGCTTCGGCGACCGCCGGAAGGCCATGCTGGAGGACATCGCGGTACTCACCGGCGGCCAGGTGATCTCGGAAGAGGTCGGATTCAAGCTGGAGAACGCGGTGCCGAGCGACTTGGGGAGCGCGAAGCAGGTGGTGATCGACAAGGACAACACCACGATCATCGACGGCGCGGGCGACGAGGGCAAGATCCAGGGGCGCATCGAGGAGATCAAGGCCGCAAGAGACAAGACGACCTCCGACTACGACCGCGAGAAGCTCGAAGAGCGACTGGCGAAGCTGGCCGGCGGTGTAGCGGTGATCAACGTTGGCGCGGCCACCGAGACCGAGATGAAGGAGAGGAAGGCGCTCGTTGAGGACGCCCTGCACGCCACCCGCGCGGCCGTCCAAGAGGGCATCGTTCCGGGCGGCGGCGTCGCGCTCCTGCGCGCGCAGACCGCGCTGGACGGGCTGAAGCTCGACCGCGAAGACGAGCAGATCGGCGCGAACATCCTGCGCCGGGCGCTGGAGTCCCCCATCCGGCAGATCGCGGCCAACGCGGGCGCCGAGCCGTCGATCGTGGTGGCCAAGGTTAGGGATGGCGAGGGTGGCTACGGCTACAACGCGCAGACCGACACCTACCAGGACCTCGTGAAGGCCGGCGTGATCGACCCGACCAAGGTCGTGCGCAGCGCGCTGCAGAACGCCGCGTCGATCGCGAGCCTGCTCCTCACCACGGAGGCCGTGGTGGTGGAGCGCCCGGAGGCGGAGGCGCCGGCCGGGCCGCCGGGTGGCGGCGACATGGGCGGGATGTACTAGCCGACCCCGACATCGCGGCGGCGGCTTCCCCGCGAGGGGAAGGGGCCGCGGATGGCAGCCGGGTGAAAGGGGCCCGGGCGCGGGAGCGCCCGGGCCCCTTTCTGGTGGTGGGGCGGGGCCACCGCATTGAGCTTCACGGGCGGGCTGCCTATGGTGCCCCCTCGCGCCCGCCACCCCAGTTGCCCCAAAAGGAGCCTGTCATGCGCCCTGCAGCCCCTCTCCACAAGGCCGCCATCCCGGCCATCCTGCTGCTCGCCACCCTGCCGGCCACCGCACCCCCCGCCACCGCCCAGACCAGCGAACTGCCCACCGTCGTCAAGGTTCGCAACTATCTCCCCCACATGACGCGGCCCGAGGTGGAGGACCTCCTGACGCGGTCGGACATGGTGATCATCCCGGTGGCCGCTCTCGAGCAGCACGGGACCCACCTCCCGATCGGGACCGACTACCTGAACGGAGTGGAGCGGGCGAAACTCATCGCACAGCGCGCAGACGTGCTCGTGGCGCCGATCCTCCTGCCGGGACAATCCCCCTACCACATGGGGTTCGCCGGGACGGTCACGCTTCCGTCGACGCTGGTGCAGGAAGTCTATGTCGAAGCTGCAAAAAGTCTTATACATCATGGTTTCAAGCGATTCCTCATCCTCAACGCCCACGGCGGGAATCGCGCGATCACGACCTTCATCGTCGACCGCATCAACCAGGAGACCTCCGGAATCGCCGTCGATCTGGGCGCGGTGGCCGGGCCCCTGATGGCATCGGCGCCCACACCGGCGCCGCCAACGCCCGCGGCGCCTTCCCCCCGCGTCCTCGACCGCCACGGCGGCACGGGAGAGACCTCCAACTCCCTCTACCTGATTCCCGCACTCGTCGACCTCGACGCGGCCCAAACGGCCGAGGTGTCGATGCCCGCCCACCTCGAGGCGATGCTGGACGAGGTCCTCGCCGGCGACCCGACCGCGCTGGCCGTCTTCCTGGCCGAGGGCCTCAAGACGGAAGAGACGGGCAAGGGCACGTCGTCGGCGGAGATGTCCAGCACCGGTGTCTGGGGCGTTCGCGACCCGGCCGAAGCAACGGCGGAACGCGGCCGGGCGACGACGGAGAGGTTCGTCAACGCCGCGGTGGCCTTCATCGAGCGCTGGAACCGGCTCCGGCCTCCGGGGACGGGCTGACCCCGCGCCCGCCCCGTCCCCCCACTGGCGATCCTCACCCCCTCTACCCAACTTCGCATGTGATTTGCACCGACATCCCCTACCGCCCGAGGATCGCGCCCGTGAACACCACGAACACCACCGGAAACCGCTCCGCCGTGCTGGCCCCGGCGCTGACGCTCGGCCTGGCGCTCGCGCTCAGCCCTGTGCTTCCGCTCGCCCCCGCGCCCGCCCACGCCCAGGAGGTCGGCCCCGCCAACGGCAGCCTCATTGTCGCGGGCGGCGCCCTCAGCGACCCGGCCGTCTTCGCCCGGTTCGTCGAACTCGCGGGCGGTCCGTCCGCTCCGATCGTCATCATTCCCACGGCTGGCGGGGGGCAGAGCTACGACCAGTACTTCCCAGGCCGCCGCCCCTTCGAGCGCGCGG
>JAPOOQ010000517.1 GCA_026713345.1 Gemmatimonadota bacterium
GGGGGTGGGCCGCGTGGGCTGGGCGAGCGCGGCGGCGCCGCCAGCCGCCTCCCGTTCGCCCCCCCCCGCGCCCCGCGGGGCGGGGCGGGGGGGGGGGGGGGTGGGGAGGCGGAGGGCGGGGGCGGGGAGGGGGAGGGTGAGGAGGAGGAGGATCGGCGCGAGGAATGGGGGGCGGATGCTCATCAGCCGGACCTCGATGTTCGGAGACGGGTGTCTGGAAGGATGCCTGCGGTGCGAAACAACCTATCGCGGCGACGGCCCTTCACGCACGGCGGGGACCCTGGAACCCCAGCGCGGCGGCCACCTCGGCCTGCCGTTGATCCAGGGTAACAAACGCGATTGAAGCGGGCTCGGGGGCCACGTACAGGGCCGTGGCGATGTGCCACAGATCGGTGCCCCGAAGATGGCCGGCGCCCAGGGCGGTTTCCATTTCCGGCGAGAGGGGCCGGTGCGTGAGCACCCAGTTGATCCGCGCCAAAAGGTGGTCGGGCACCGGCAGGCCCTCGCGGTGACACGCGGCCCTGAGTTCGGCTTCCAGAAGGTTGGAGGAGACCAGTCTTGTGAATCCCGTCAGGTATGCCGCCAGCGCCTCCGCGCCGCACTCATCAAACGCGATCGCGACAAGGGCCGACGTATCGACGTAGGCGACGCTCACTCGTTTCGCTCGGCGAGGAAGCGGGCCAGTCCGCCGGGAGTCGGCGGACCGGCTTCGAGCGGACTTCGCGGATCCTCTGCCGGGATGACGATGCCACGCCGCTCCAGTGCGGCAAAGTGCTCCTCAACGCTCCTGGCACCGGGGTCGATCGGACGGATTTCCGCCACGGGATCGCCCCGATAGGTAACGGTGACCGGCGTGCCCTCGCGGACCAGTCGCAACACTTCCGAGAACCGGGCCTTGGCCTCGTATGTCGAGTAGATGGGGTTCATGTGGATAATCTAACCAGTCTGACTAGTGCGTCAAGTTAGTCACGCAGCTAAGGCCCGGGCCCTCTGTCGCTGAGTACACTTGCGAGTCTGTCATCAGAAGTATTGCGGTTCTGTCATCTGATATGTTGCAATTCTGTCAATTCACGACTAGACTGATTCATCAGAGCCCTTCCGAAGCCAGTGCGAACCGGATCGATCCCATGCCGCGCCCGCCCGACATCCCCACCCGCCTTTTCGTTCGCGAACCCGCCGCGGCGCCTTACGAGCCGACACCGCGCCGGTACCGGCGTCGCGTCGCGGATCGTGAACTGAGGCAGCGCCTGGCCCGTTCACGGGCGGTGCTGATCGAGGGTCCGCGCGCGTCGGGGAAGACGTCCACCGCCATGCAGGCCTCGGCCAGCCATGTCCTGCTCGATGCCGACCGTTCCGCGCGAAGGGCGGCTGCGGTGGATCCGGGGTTCCTGCTTCGGGGCGAAACCCCGCGGCTCATCGACGAGTGGCAGGTCGTTCCCGAGATCTGGAATCATCTGCGCCACGCCGTCGATGCGCGTCCCGGGAGGGGGCACTTCATTCTGACCGGCTCGGCGGTCCCGCCCGACGACATCACGCGGCACACCGGGGCAGGGCGGATCAGCCGGCTGCGGCTGCGGCCGATGTCACTCTTCGAACTGGGGCGCTCGACGGGGGAAGTCTCGCTGGCGCGGCTGCTGGCCGGGAATCCCGCTCCCGCCTCGGCGGCGGAGTTGGGGGTGGAGGCGCTCGCCGACCTGGTGTGCGTTGGCGGCTGGCCGGGGCACCTGGGGTCGTCCGAGGAGGACCCGCCGCTATCCGTGGAGGATGCGATGGCGGAGAACCGGGACTACCTGGGCGAGGTCTGCCGGACCGACATCCAGCGCGTCGACGGGAACGGCAGGGATCCGGTGCGGGTCGGGAGGTTCCTCCAATCGCTGGGCCGCAACGTGTCCACCTGCGCGGCTACGGCGACGCTGGCCAGGGACGCCGGAGGTCCGGATCAGCACGTAACCAGTCACACCGCCCGTGCGTACATGACTGCGCTCGAACGCCTCATGATTGTCGAGGACCAGCCGCCATGGGCCCCGCATCTCCGGTCACGGTCCCGGCTCCGAACCCGGCCGAAGCGACACTTCGTGGACCCCTCGCTGGCCGTGGCGGCGTTGTCGGCGAGCCCGGGGCACCTGCTTCGCGACTTCGAGTGGTTCGGCTTCCTCTTCGAGTCGATGGTCGTGCGGGATCTGCGCATCCATGCCCAGGCGAGCGGGGCGTCCGTGTACCACTACCGGGACAATACGGAGCTCGAGGTGGATGCGGTTGTGGACGCCGGGCCGGGGAGGTGGGCTGCCTTCGAGATCAAGCTCGGCACGGGCCGGGTCGACGAGGCGGCGCGGACGCTGCTCAAGTTCGCGGACCGGGTGGACACGGACCGGTGCGGGGAGCCGGCGGCGCTGGGCGTGATCGTCGGCAGCGGGTACGGGTACACCAGGCCGGACGGGGTGGGGGTGATTCCGGTGGGGGCGCTGGGGGTGTAGCGGCGCCTCAGCAACCACCCTCGGATGTCCGGATGATTACGCGGCTCCGGTCCCCGTCGATCTCGATGAGGATGTACTCGGCGCTTTCGTAGTAGCGGCCCCAGAGGACGCCGAGGGTGGTGCTGGCGCTGGCGCCTGCCGGTGGGGTGTCGTCCGCCCGGGCATCCTCCGTCGGGGCGTCGGCCGGACCTGTCGGGGTACCGTCGTCGAAGCGGAAGATCCCCAGCCAGTAGAAGCTCCGGTCTCCCTTTTGCCCCTCGGAAATGTCGGCGAAGCCAAGAGTTCGGCGGATCTGCTCGAGCCCCGGGATGTCGTCTTCGGCCAGCACCTCGGCCGGCCTGCGGGTGAGCGCGACCCCCGGCGGACCAAACGCGTCCGTGGCGGCCGCCGGCACGGTGCTCCGAGCGATGCTGATCGCCCAGCGGTGGTCGCAGTGGGCCTGCGTCAAGGCCAGGCCGGTGGTCGAGAGCGGCACTCCCTGCTCATTCAGGGAATAGAGGTGCCAGGAAAGGGGGACTCCGGTCGCGATCACGTCGGGGGTCCGGCCAAGGGTGTCCACGGCTCTGCCCGGATGCTCCCAGTACTCACGTGCGTCCGGCCAGCTCCAGACTCCGTCGCCGGTCTTCACGGCCTCGATTCCGGGACCGCGCCCGTCTATGTACAGGAGCCCGGCCCAGGGCGCGTTGTCCCAGGTGCCGTCGAGTTGGCGCGCAATCGGCATCAGGGTTTCGTCCTCGTCGCCGCGATACCTGTTGCCGCGGTTGGTCATGGCGATCCACAGCGCGGACGGGTCCGACAGGGTCCCGGGGTCCGGGCGCGCAGACGGTGCTTCCGGCGGTGCGTTGCAGGCGCAGATCGCGGCGGCGAGCAGAAGCAGTCCGTGGACAATGCCGGGGGGATCTTGTCCGCGGGCTGCCAGGGCAAGGGGTGCGGCGGCCGGGACGCCGGAGATGACGTCGCGAGCCTTATTGCGGGAGTCCGGGCACACGCGACCGGCTCAACATTGTCCACGCCTGACCACGGAGACGACCCGGGGATTGTCTCCCTGAAGTTCGATCACTGCGTGCATGACGCCGAGGCCGTACCCAAGGCGATGGAGCACACCGATGGTCATGCCGTCGAATTGGAAGACGCCGAGCCAGGTGAAGCGCGGGTCATACCTGGTGTTCGATTCCTCGTCCTGGAGGCCGAGTTCCGACAGGACCCGCTCGATGTCGGGGGCTGCATCTGCCGTCAGGACGGCCGAAGGAGCGCGGCTCAGGGACACGCCGGCCGTCCGGAAATCCCCCAGGTGGGGGAACGGTCCCCAGTCCGTCCGCGTGCGCACCGACCACGCGAATCCGCACGGGTGCCTGGGTGTCAAATGGAGCCCATGGGTGACGAGAGTCTGGTCGGGCACGCTGTCGGAATGGAAGTGCCACTGGTCGGGGACGTTCACAGCCACCGCCTGAACGGGATGCCCGATCGAGTCCCATGCCCGTGCCGACGAGGCCCAGATCCGGCGCCCGTCGGGCCACCGCCAGGCGGAGGAGTCGGCGTTGGGCGCTGCCACGAGCCGATTCAGCCTGACGGGGACGGCCCAGGGCGGCCGGTCCCACGCCCCGTCGGCGTAGCGCGCGATCGGGTCCAGGTCACCGTAGTCGTCCGTGATGGCGACGATGAGGTGGTCGCCGGGCGGGGGGACGGGGGCGGGGGGGGTGGAGCAGGCCGCGGGCAGGGTTGTGGCAGCAACAGCGAGGATGCGGATGGCGCATCGGCGGCGTAGGTGGGGTCGCATGCGTGAAGGTAGTTCGAGGGTGCCGGCCCGTGCCACCCGGATCAGCGCTGCGAATCCCGTTGCGGCTACTCCGGCAGCCGATCCCGTCGTTCCCGCTCCTCCTCCAGCTGGTACTCCAGGAGTTCCACCTTGTCCGTGAGGTCTTCCAGCTGCTCGGCGTCCCTGGAACCGCGGAGCCGACGGATGCCCATGCGTAGGACGACCGCTGCCCCCAACCCGAATGCCACCAGCAGCAGGAGTTCAATGGGTCCGAGGTTGAACGGCATGGCACTGTCCTTTGTTGGCATGTCTAATTGACGATCCGCGCGTCCCAGAACTACCGTAGCCCCGGGTCCACCGCAAGCCGGGCGGAGGGAAGGGCCCCGGCAGGCGGGCCCCCGGCACACAGGCCCGCGGCAGATGGGCCCCAGGACAGAGCTCCAGCAGAAAGGTCGTTTCCAATGATGTCCTTGCGTCTTGCGCCGTCCGCGCTCCGCCGGGCTCTTCTCCTCGCCATCGTGCTCGGTCCAGCCGTCCCGCTCGGCCTCGCCGCGCCGCCCGTGCAAGCCGCCGCCCGGCAGGAGCCGCCCTCCACGCCGCCGCCGGGCTGGGAGGCGACGGCGATCGACTATTCCAACGTCCCGTATCCGTATCCCGTCAGCTACTTGGATTTGCGGCTGATGGGACAGGACCACCGCATGGCGTACATGGACGTCGCGCCGGAGGGGGAGGCGAATGGCCGGACGGTGGTCCTCTTCCACGGGATGAACTTCTTCGCGGCGGCCTTCGCACCGACGATCGAGGCGCTGACCGGGGCCGGCTTTCGGGTGATCGCGGTGGACCGGCTCGGGTATGGACGGTCTTCCAAGCCGCTGATCCACTACAACCTGCACATCCCGGCGCGCAACACGAAGGCGCTCCTCGACGAGCTCGGCCTCGACCGGGTTGCGGTGCTGGGGCACTCGATGGGCGGGATGGTGGCGACCCGGTTCACGTCGACCTACCCGGAAGTGGTCACCCATGTGGTGATGTCCAACCAGATCGGCCTCAGCGATACGCGGCCGGGACGCCCCTGGTCCGACCCCGAGGCCTCCTACCGCGGGGTACTGGAGCGCACCACCTACGCGTCGGTCCTGGCGGGCCACCGGCGCTACTACCCCAACGGTTGGCGCAACGAGTACCTGCCCTGGGTGATGTACCAGTACGGACTCACGCTCGGCGGCGACTGGCCCCGCATGGCCCGGGTGCGCGCGTCCCAGCAGCGCATCCTCTTCGAGGACCCGGTCGTGCACGAATGGCGGAACATCGGGGTCAAGGCCCTGGTGATCGGTGGCACGGACGACCGCCTCACCCGGGACTTCGCGGGACAGGCCCGCAATGTGGCCGAGCAGCTGCGCAACGCGGAACTGGTGCTCTTCCCGGGGGTCGGGCATGTCCCCCACTTCGAGATCCCCGAACAATATCACGCAGAGCTGATCCGGTTCCTGTCGTCGGATCCGGACGAGCCCGCGGATCAGGGATGGCGGTAGGAGCGGCTCGGCCACGAACCTTCTTGTAACATCTCATGTGATACAGTATCATATCAGATGAGACTCGTCGTTGACACCAACGTCGTTGTGGCTGCCCTCCGAAGTCCGTCGGGAGCTTCTGCAGCGTTGCTTGAGCGGGGGCTGGACCTTCGGTTCACGCTGCTCCTTTCCGTGCCCCTCGCGCTCGAGTACGAAGCGGTCTGTAGCGATCCGGCCCAGAGAATCGTTTCCGGTCTCGGCGAGGGGGAGGTCGGAACGATCATCTCGGCGCTGTGTGCCGTGGCTGAGCCGGTTGAAGGCTGGTTCCTATGGCGGCCGCAGCTGCGTGATCCGGGCGACGAGATGGTGTTGGAAGCGGCGGCCAACGGCCGGGCCGACGCTCTGGTCACCTTCAACAAACGCGACTTTGCGGATACCGTCGGTGCCTTCGGCATTGAGGTACTGTCGCCCCAACAGGCTCTGCGGAGGACAATGAAATGACGAAGAGACGGAAGCAGACCAGCGTCTATCCACTCCGTCTGCCGGCTTCGCTGAAGACGGCGGTGAGGGAGGTCAGCCAGAGAGACGGCACCAGCATCAACCAGTTCGTGACGACGGCGGTCGCCGAGAAGCTGTCCGCCATGCGCACCGCGGATTTCTTCGCCGAGCACCGCGCCCAGGCGGACATCGAAGGGGCACGGCGCATTCTGCGTAGGCCCGGTGGTCAACCTCCTGGCCCGGCAGACCAGCCGACCGACCGTGGGAGGCAGCCTCCCGACCCGGAAGGCCAGCCGACCCGATGAAATGCTCAGCGCTCCCGGCTCAACCGCAGCACCCGCGGATGCTGGACGTCCATCTCGTCTGACCAGGTTCCCAGGACTTCGTCGGTCCCTATGTCCAGAATGCTGAACCCGGGAGGCAGTTCGACATTGCCGAGCCACTCGCCGCCGGGGGCGAACACCAGCCAGGCCTCGGAACCACCCTTCTCGCTCTCGGCGACGAAGTGCCTGAGCCAGACGGCCCCCGTGGGGTCCACGATCATCCGGTCGTAGGCGGGGCGCGTGCCGGGCGACGGCATTTCTTCGATGGCCTGTCGCAACGGCGGCGGAAGGGTCATGCCCTGGGGCAGGGGGACGTTGAGGCGGGCCTCGCGTTCGGCCTCGACCTGCGCTTCGGTGAGTTCCAGGGGGTAGCCGGGGATCCGCAGAATGCGGACCGTTTCACCGGTGGCGGACAGCTCGTCGACCTGCATGAGGTCGGCGCTGCCGGTGAAGATGTGGCCGCCGTGCGTGTCGAGCACAGATCGCCTGGGAAAGAGGGGTCTGCCGCTGAGGGTTTCGGCCACGTACTCCTCCGCTCCGGGGATCTGGCCGATGCTGTCGCCGGGCGTGCCCTCCAGATCGTAGAGGAGCAGCGCCTCCGGGTCGCGGAGCTGGCCGTAGGCCTCCGACCAGGTGAGCAGGGTGGGGACCACCAGGGCGCCGCCGTCCAGGAAGTGGACCGAACGGCTGGCGGGCCGCGTGCGCAGCACCCGGACCAGCCGTGGACCGGGGGCGAACAGGGCGATCGTCTCGTCGAAGTCGAGTGCGAGGACCGTGTCGCCGGCCAGCTCGATCTGCTGGAGGTTGTCGAACTCGCCGGGGCCCTCGCCGTGCCCGCCAACTTCGCCGATGAAGCGGCCGCCGGGCGAGAACCAGCGGATTTCGTCCGAGCCCCTGTTGGCGACGACGATCGTGCCGTCGGAGAGCCGCGCCATTCCGCTGACGCCGTGGAAGAGGTGTTCGGGGCCGTCGCCGGACCGGGCGAGGTCGAGTAGCGGTTCCGCATGCACCCGCCAACGCGCCGAGTCGCCCCAGGCCGGGCGGAACGACTCCACGATCGCGATGCCCGCGCTGTCGCGCCGGATGGTGAGGGGAGAGGGGTGGTCGGGGGCGGTGCAGGCGGGGAGGAGGGGGAGGATGGCGAGGGTGACGGCCGCCGCCCGTTTCGGATTCACGATCCCACCAGCTCGACCCCGGCTGCCCCGATCCGGGCCGTCCCAGCCAACCTTACCGTCCCCCCACCGCGAAGCGGCGTACCGTGCTGGCCACCGAACCGTCGGGCCCCGTGACTTCGATCTTGAGGTCGTAGTTCCCGTCTTCCAGCGCCTCGACGTCAAGGCTCAGCGCCATCGGGTGGGTGGGGCCCGACGCCGGTTCCGTCCATGTCACAGTCGGCGCGGGATCGGCCGAGCGGCCGCTCAGCGAGCGCACGACGCGAGTCAGCATCCCCGCGCCTTCCCGCTCCAGCGCCAGCGAGACCTGCATCATCTGTCCGTCCTGAAGCCCGTAGACCTCGAGGTAGGCGACCATTTCGTTCGTGGAACCGATCCGCGTCTGCGGAAGCATCCCGTCCACCGCTTCTGCGCGGCTCTCCGGCAGCTCCGGTAGCAGGGGGTCGACGAGGAGCGGGTCGGAGAGCACCAGCGCGCCCGTGTCCAGCGGCATCACCCCCTGACGCATGCGGGCCACGGCGCCACCACGACCGAATGCCTCGATCGCGGCCAGGAGCGGCACGGCCGCCACGCCGGTCGCGAACGAGGGGCTGAGATCCGCCGCAGGAACCCCCTCGTCGACGAAGAAGCCGTTCGGCCCGCCGCTGGCGATGAACCGGGATGGGGGAGCACTGAAGGGAACGGCGTCCAGATCGGCGGCGACGGCGAGCACCAGCGAATCCCCGTCCTTGAACCGCCCAACCTGGCCGGGTACCTCGAAGACGGTGCCGTATTCGGTGGGAGTGAACCCCTCGTCCCATCTGGATGCTTCGAGTTCGTAGCGGAGCGCCTCGATTCCGTCCCCCAGGAGGGACGCGGGGGTGAAGCGGTAACGCGCTCCCCGCTCGCTCTTCCAGGTCTCGAGGTCTCTCCCGCGCGGCCTCCAGGAGTCGGGATGTCCCCTTCGGGTCACATCGATGTGGTAGGTGGGCAGGGTCCGGCGGTTGTAGACCGCGCGCCGCAGCCGCTCGTGCAGGAGGAGCTCGAACCTGCGGGTCAGGTGTTCGGTCCGGCGATCGTTTCCGGGTCTCGAGAGCAGGGGATCCGAGAGCCACCAGAACCGCTCCTCGAAGTCCGTGCGTTCAGGGCCGGGGCAGGGAAGGCGCCGGTAGAAATCTCCGTCGCTCCCGTCCAGCAACTCCCGAATGTCGGTCAGCCGGCAGGCCAGCTCCGGGTCCGCACCCTGCAGCCCAGACCGATAGCGCTCGCCGGCCTGCGCGGAACGTCCGGCCCGGTGGAGCGCGAGACCCATCACCAGGTCGCACCACCACTCTGCGGCGCGGCAGCGGCGTGCCTGGTCGATCGCATTCAGCGTCCGGCCGACCCGTGCGAGTCCGTACACCGCTTGGGCGACCACATAGGGATCGTCCGGCCCGTCATCCGCCGCCCCGATTAGCTCCATGACGAACTGAAACCTCACGGCCGGGGTGCGACAATCGAAGACGCGCCGGCAGAACCAGTCCTCGTGATCCCCGCCGAAACAGTTGTCGCCCCTCTCCGCCAGGCAGTCGATGCTGCGGGAATCGGAGCTCAGGTCACGCAGATAGTGGTTCCTCAGGACGTTGCGGATGTCGCCCCGCAGCTCCCGTTCCCACGCGACTTCCTGTGCGCCGGCGGGCGCGGTCGCGATGGACGCGGTCGCGGCGAGTGCAAGGAACAGCGGCCCCCTTGCCCGCGTCATCGTCGTCCCACCTTGAAGCGGCGCGTGGCGGTGGCCACCGAGCCGTCCGGCCCCGTTACTTCGAGGTTGAGGTCGTAGTCCCCGTCACGCAGCGCATCCACATCCACCTTCAGCGACATCGGGTGAACCGGCCCGGACGCCTCCTCGGTCCAGGAGACGACCGGCGCCGGCGGTTCCGACCTCCCGCTCAGCGTGCGCAGAACGCGCGTCACCATCCCGGCGCCCTCGCGCGCGAGCGCGACCGAGATCTGCATCGGCTGTCCTTCCTGCAGCCCGTAGACCTCCCAGTAGGCGACCATTTCGTTGGCGGACCCGATCCACGCCTGTGCGAGCATCGAATCCACCGCCTCCTGGCGGGTCGTCGGCAGTTCCGGAATCAGCCGGCTGACCAGGAGTGGGTCGGAGATCACGAGCGCCCCCGGCTCCAGCGGCATCACCCCCTGGCGCATCCTCGCCACGGGGCCGTCCGGGTCCATCGCTTCGACCGCGACCACCAGCGGCACCGCTTCGACGGTTACCATGAATGAGGGGCCAAGGTCCCGCGTCGGCACTCCGCGACCGACGAATGGACCGGCCGGCCCGCCACTGGCCACGAACCGGCTTTCTCTCGGGTAGACTGGAGAGGCGTCGAGGTCGGCGGAGACTGCCAGGACCAGCGAATCCCCGTCCAGGAACCGGGCGACCTGGCCGGGAACCTCGAAGACGGGACCGTATTCAATGGACGTGTACCCTTCGTCCCACCGGGTCGCCTCGAGGTTGTAGCGCAGCGCCTGGATCCCGTCCCCGACGAGGGACGCGGGGGAAAAGCGGTAGCGGGACGCATCCAGGCTCCTGAACCATCCGGTATTGTCCCATGAATCGGGCGGTCCCCGGCGGGTCACGACGTCCATGTAGACGAGATTGTCGGAGATGCCCCTGGCGGTGACCAGGTAGTTGGGGCGGGTTACCGCCCACAGGCGCTCGTGAAGCAGGAGCTCGAACCGCCGGGTGACGTGTTCGGTCCAGCGGTCGTTGCCGGGCATCGTCATTAGAGGATCGGAGAGCCACCAGAAGCGCTCTTCGAACTCCAGGCGCTTCGGGTCGTGGCAGGGGAGGTCCGAATAGGTGGATCCGTCTCGTCCGTCGAGTAGGTACTCGATGTCGGTAAGCCGGCACTCCAACTCCGGGTCCGCGCCGAGCAACCCCATGCGGAGGTGGCCGTCGGCGTCCACCGAGCGCCCGGCCCGGTGGTAGGCCATGCCCAGGACCAGGTCGCACCACCAATCCACCCCGTCGCACCCCTTTGCGACTTCCAGGGCGCGGTCGACCAACCCGACTCTTGCCAGTCCGTAGACTGCCTGGGCGACCGTGTAGGGGTCCGCGGGCCGGCGCCTGGCGGCCCGTTCCAGCTCGTCCATGAACTGGTACATGGCCGCCTCCGTGCGGCACGGCGAGATGCTCAGGCAGCGGTAGTCCTCGTAGTCCCCTCCGAAACAGATGTCGCCCTTTCTGGCCAGGCAGTGGATACTGCGCTCGACCCTCAGTCCGCGCGCATAGTGGGTCAGGACGACGAACCGGATCGGGTTCCGCATCTCTTCCTGCCACGCGACTTCCTGCGCGCCAGCGGGAGCGGCCGTGCCGAGGGGGACGACGGCGCCCGAGGCCAGCACCATCAACAGCGCGAGGCGCCTCATCCTTCGCCCACCCGGAAGCGGCGGATCGCGGTCGCCGCGGCCCCGTCCGGCCCCGCCACCTCGATCGTGAGTTCGTAGCTGCCTTCGTCCAGCGCTTCAATGACCACCCCCGCGCCCTCCCGCACCATCGCGAGCCCCTGCACCCCGTCACCGATCAGCGACGCGGGGGTGAACCGGTAGCGTGTCGCCTTCTCGCTCGCCCAGCGTCCGGTGTGGTCGAACGAGTCGGGGTGTCCCTTGCGGGTGACCTCGTCCTGGTACAGAAGCAGGCTGTCGATTCCTCCGGGCCGCAGCAGCCAGTCGTCGTCGACCGATTCCTGCAGACGCTCGTGCAGCAGAAGCTCGAAGCGCCGGGTCAGATGCGCACAGCGGCGGTCGTTTCCGGGCGCCGTGAGCAACCCTTGCCAGCTGCGCCCGGCAAACCTCATCGCCCACTCACGCTGAATCGCCGACGGGTATCGGGCAGGACGCAGGGCGACAGCAAGGCGCCGAGCACAAACCCGAGCGGCGGCGCGAGCAACGTCGGGGCGGCAGGAAGACTGGGCATGGGTCAAGTCTAGAGAGCCCGCGCGAAGTGGTGCAACCGGATCCGGATCATCCGGGAAGCCCGAAAGACCAGCCTGCGCACGTTCCCCCGCGGTATGGTACCCCCGTGGCGCCTACCGGATCCCCTCCAGTTGGATCCCGCGCACGAAGTACCGCTGGGTGAAGAGGAAGAGCAGCGCGATCGGCAGCACCGCCACGATTCCGGCCGCCATCTGGTACGGCCAGTTGATCTCGTAGGTGGAGTGGAAGGCGGCAATCCCGACTTCGACGACCCGCATCTCCATCGAACGGGTGACGAGAAGCGGCCAGAGGAAGTTCTTCCAGGCGTCGATGAAGGCGAATAGGGCGAGGGTGGCCACGGCGGGCTTCGCGAGCGGCAGCGCGACGCTCCAGAAGATGCGCAGGGGGCCCGCGCCGTCGACCCGGGCGGCGTCCTCCAGCTCATGCGGGAGCGTGCGGAAGTACTGCCGCATGAGGAAGATTCCCCACACGGAGACGAGTTCGGTGGAAATGAGCCCCTGGTAGCTGTCGATCCAGCCCAGCGCGTCGATCATGAGGAAGCGGGGGATGAGGACGATGACGGCCGGCACCATCATGGTGGCCAGGAAGAGCATGAAGACGCGGTCGCGGCCGGGGAAGTCGAAGCGGGCGAAGGCGTAGCCGGCTGTGGTGGCGGTGACGACCTGGCCGGCGACGACCGCCGCCGCGAAGACCAGCGAGTTCAGGAA
>JAPOOQ010000518.1 GCA_026713345.1 Gemmatimonadota bacterium
GAGGGGGTGGTCGACGGAGGCAAGCTGCTGACTCTCACGACCCAGGAGGCCGCGCGGCTGGGCTATGCACAGGTGGTGGCCGACTGGGACGGGGTGCTGGAAGCGATCGGGCTGGAGGGGGCGGAGGTGGTCGACGCGGAGGTGAACTGGGCCGAGCGGATCGTGCGCTTCTTCACCAATCCGGTGATTGCGCCGTTCCTGCTTTCGCTCGGGTTCCTGGGGCTGCTCGTCGAGATCCGGTCGTCCGGATTCGGGTTGGCGGGGGCTGCCGGAGTGCTGTCGCTGGCGCTCTTCTTCGGGGCACATCTCCTCGTCGGGCTCGCGGGCGCGGAGGACCTGATCCTCGTCGCCATAGGCCTCATTCTGATCGGAGTCGAAGTCTTTGTCGTGCCGGGATTCGGTGTTTTCGGCGTCCTGGGCATTCTCGGGCTCCTCGGGGGCGTCTTCATGGCGCAGATCGGGAGTCTCCCCACCCAGGCGGATTTCGGACGCGCCGCAGGGGTCCTGAGTACGGCCATGATCCTCGTCGCCGTGGCGACCTGGTTCTTCCTCCAGTCGATGTTCGGCAGCTGGCGGCTGAGGCGCATCGGAGTCATCCTGGCGGAGACCACCGACCGCGACGAAGGCTACACCTCCGCCGATGTGCGCACCGACATGGAAGGCGCCGAGGGAGTGGCGATCACCGATCTCCGCCCGGCGGGCGTCGGGCTCTTCGGCGACGAGCGCATGGATGTGGTGTCCGAGAGCGAATGGATCGAGGAAGGCACCCGAATCCGCGTACTCAGCGCCGAAGGATATCGTCACGTGGTTCGGCCCTTGAAGCTGTCCGCGAAAGAGTCGGAATAGACGTACTGAACCCATCGAACTGAACCCAAAGGCAAACAACGCATGGAAACCACTTTCCTCCTCCCGGTGCTACTCGTGTTCGGCCTCGTCGTCGGGCTCCTCATCCTCAACTGGGCCGTGCCCATCAGCCTGTGGATCGAGGCGATCTCCTCCCGCGCCAGCGTCGGATTGGGGAGCCTGATCGGGATGCGATTGCGCAAGGTGAGCCCCCCGGCCGTGGTGCGGCCGCTGATCGCCGCGACCAAGGCCGGGTTGCCGCTCGATGTGTCGCACCTGGAGGCGCACTACCTGGCCGGAGGGAACGTCGACCGTGTCGTGCGCGCCCTGATCAGCGCGGACAAGGCCACGATCGAACTCCCCTTCCAGCAGGCCGCGGCGATCGACCTGGCGGGCCGCGACGTCTTCGAGGCCGTGCAGGTATCGGTCAACCCCAAGGTGGTGCAGACGCCGCGGGTGGCCGCGATGGCCAAGGACGGGATCCAGCTGATCGCCATCGCGCGGGTCACGGTGCGGGCGAACATCAACCGCCTCGTGGGCGGCGCCGGCGAGGAGACCATCCTGGCGCGCGTGGGCGAGGGAATCGTCTCGACGATCGGTTCCGCCGATACCCACAAGAAGGTGCTGGAGAACCCCGACGCGATCTCTAAGACCGTGTTGCACAAGGGCCTGGACTCGGGAACCGCCTTCGAGATCCTGTCGATCGACATCGCCGACGTGGATGTGGGCAAGAACATCGGCGCCGAATTGCAGACGGACCAGGCGGAGGCCGACAAGCGCATCGCGCAGGCCCGGGCCGAGGAACGCCGCGCCATGGCGATGGCCGCGGAGCAGGAGATGATCGCGCGGGTTCAGGAGATGCGCGCGGAGGTGATTGCGGCCGAGGCGCAGGTCCCGCTCGCGATGGCGGATGCCTTCCGCAGCGGCAACATGGGCATCATGGACTACGTGCGGTACCGCAACATCGAGTCGGACACGCACATGCGGAGGTCGATCGCCGAGGGCGATGACTCGCCGCAGAAGCCGCCGGCCGAGTAGGGGAGCGGGTTGGTGGGTATCGCGCGGAGCCGCACCCCGGCGGGGAACCTCACCCCTGGCGAGGAAGGAGCCGGATAGTGGACTTCAGGTTCATCGCCGTGTTGATGATCATCATGGCCATCCTGGACTTCCTGGGCAGGCTTGCGCGGAAGCGCGCCGGGGCGGCGCAGAGCGAGGACGGAGATGCGCTCGATGGCGTGGATGTGCTCAAGGCCCTGACGGGGGAAGATCGGCGGGCGCCGGGGCCGGGCGAGGCGCGGGAAGCCGCGATTCCGCAAGCCCGCGTGGGGGGCGACCAGAGGGTGGTGCCCGCGGTTGTGCAACGGGCCGAGGCGGTGGCTCCGCCTGCCGGGCGGGTGCCGGCGGCTGCGCCTCCGGTCCCGATCAGGGAATCGCGGGTGCTGGAGTTACGTGACCGGGCCCCGCGCGAGATCCAGGTTCGGTCGCGGGAGCCGCGCGCGATGGAGGAACGGCCGTCGCCTACGGATTTGCAGCCACCGGGGGAAGTGGCGGTGGGGCCGGTTTCCCCGCGGGTACAGCCAAAGCAGCATCCCCCGCCGGCCACTCGCCGGTCGCGGTCCACCGACGTGGGCAAGCGGCTGGGGCTGGGCAGCGCCGACGACCTCCGGCGGCTGGTGGTGGCGCGGGAGGGGCTGGGGCCACCGCTCGCCATGCGCGACGAGTAGGGAGGATTAGGCTAAGCCCGGAGTGACGACCGCCGCTTCAGCCCGGCAGGGCAGGGCGTTCGGAGCCTTTCAGAGCCGGTTGCGGGGCCGCGGCATACCGCGCGATCCGTTCCACCAGACCTTCCAGCTGCGCGCGCCGCTTGCGTCCGGTCGACTTCATGACCTGGCGCATCGCCACGTACAGGCCACCGATGAGGGTGACGGGGAAGGCCGCGGCGAAGAGCGCCGAACCCAGCCCCCCCAGGCCGACTGTCAAGCCGACAAACGTCCCGCAAAACGTCCCGCCGCAGCCCACGACACCGCCGTAGAGCATTCCCGCGTAACCGTGCAGGCGCTCTTCGGCCTGGATACGCGTCTCGCCGTTGCGCGACTCCACCGTTACCTGGAGACGGCGAAACTGGTGCTCCGAAGCGACCGATCTCCATGTCAGGGTGCGTCCGACCATTAACGCGTTTCCCTGTACATAGGTGGCCATCTGGATCTCCGTGACGATCTGCTCGTAGTCCTCCTCCCGCAGTTCACCCGGAATGACCCGCTCCGCGCGAACCAGGAGGGGGGTGCCGGCCAGCACGTGTCCCCGCCCCGTGGGCTCCGCGGGGCCGTCGATGCGGGCCGCGGCGAGCTGGACGTGCCGTGGCTCAATCCCCGCTTCCGCGGCCACCTCCTGCAGTGTGGCCAGCGTCATCCCGCCGCCCTCATGGCCACCGCGGCCTCCGGCCTCGTCCGCCTGCTGCAGCTCGGTGGCGTACTTCAGGAGACGGCTCACCTCGGTGTCGCTGTAGTGGCGGGGCGGGTCTCCGCGGGAGGGGTCGTCGGGGGGCATCGCGATCTCGGGCGCGGTCGCTACTGCACCGCCAGCCTCCTCAGGACCGTATGCAGGATGCCGCCGTGGCGGTAGTAGTCGACCTCCACATCCGAGTCGAGCCGCAC
>JAPOOQ010000519.1 GCA_026713345.1 Gemmatimonadota bacterium
GCCATCTCGCCGACCGTGATCCGGTCGCTCCCGAAGACGATCGCGTTGGGCGGCGTGGCGACCGGCATCATGAAGGCGCAGGAGGCGGACAGGGTCGCGGGAATCATCAGCACCAGGGGATGCGTGCCGGTGACGACCGCCACCGACGCGAGGATCGGCAGAATCATCTCCGTGGTGGCGGTGTTGCTGGTGAACTCGGTCAGGAAGGTGAGCGCCACGCAGACGATCACGATCAGCAGGAAGACCGGCAGGTTGCCGAGGACCTCGAACTGGTTGCCGATCAGCTGGGCGAGTCCGGTGTCCTGGAAGCCGGCCGCCAGAGCAAAGCCGCCCCCGAAGAGCAGCACAATGTTCCAGGGCAGGCGCGGGATGACGTCCGGTCCCATGACACGGGTGGCGCCGCTCTCGCGGTTGCGCGCCGGGATGAGGAAGAGAATGGATGCGAGAGTGATCGCCACCGTGCCGTCGTCGATCATTCCGGGGTCGGGGAGGATGCGCGACCAGCCCGGCACGGTGAGGAAGCCGAGCTCCAGGTCCACCCGGAAGACCCAGAGCAAGGCGGTGGTGACAAAGACGCCCAGCACCGCGCGCTCCTCGAAGGCGATCCGGCCGAGGCGGCCCCGCTCGACCGCAACCACGTCATGATCGACGTTGACGGTCTCGGGCACCCGGTGGAAGACCCGCGTGATCATCAGCCAGGCCGCAACCAGCATGATCGCGCCCACCGGGAAGGCCATCACGAGCCAGTGCCCGAAGGCGATCGGCGGCGCTTCCGGGAAGAGGATCTGGAAGATGCGTACGAAGGAGAGGTTCGGTGGCGTGCCCACAAGCGTCGTCAGTCCGCCCACCGTCGCGCCGTACGCGATCCCGAGCATGAGACCCACCGAGAAGTGGCGCGCCTCGTCCCGGCCCACCTCGCTCTCGATCTGCAGAATGATCGCGAGTCCGATCGGCACCATCATCACCGCGGTCGCCGTGTTCGAGATCCACATCGAGAGGAACGCCGCCGCGATCATGAACCCCAGCACGATCCGCGCGGGCCCGCCTCCCACCGCGTGGATGATGTTGAGCGCGAGCCGCCGGTGAAGGTTCCACTTCTCCATCGTCAGCGCGATCATGAACCCGCCGAGGAAGAGCACGATGGTGCTGTTGAAGTAGATCGGCGCGGTGTCGTGCCCGGACATGATGCCCAGAAGCGGGTAGAGGACGAGCGGGAGCAGCGCGGTGGCGAAGAGCGGGATCGCGTCGGTGACCCACCAGATCGCCATCAGGAGCGCCACCGCCGCCAGGCGGCTGGCGGGAACATTCCCGGGGTCGACCGGGAAGATGAGCAGCAGGACGAACGCGGAGAGGCCGAGCCACAGACCGATGGCCCGGCCTCTCGAGGAAGAATGTCTTTCTACGGCCATTGCCTAGTTGTCTTCGCCTGGAGTGGGCTCTTCCTCGATCCAGGCGGATATGATGCCCGCGAGCGAACCGATCAGGCCCAGTGAGAGGATTACGAGCCACAGCGACATGAACCGCCCCGCCATGGTGACAGTGTAGTGCTCCCCGAACCCCGCCATCTCCGCCCCGAAGAGCGTCGACACCGCCCACCACAGGGCGTCCTCAGCCGTCAGGATGTTGGCGTTCGGCGCCCCGCTCTCGACCCCCAGCACCACGAAGCTGGTAGTGAGCACGGAGATCACGATAAGCGCGAACACGGTGGCGGCGACCGAGCGCGACCGGTCCACGTTGAAGTAGGTGGCCATCCCGTGCATTCCGCGGGTGGTTGAGCGGATCACCCGAACCATCATGAGCAACCTCAGTGCGCGAAGCGGTCTGAGGAACCCGACGGCGGGAATGGATGCCAGCAAATCGGCCCATCCCCAGCGCAGCCATTCGGAAACCGAGGGCGCTCGGTAGATATCCCAGGCCGCCTTCACCCAGAAGAGCCCGCAGACCACCAGATCCACCAGCTCGGCAAGGTGTGCGGCCTCGGGCTTCAGGGAATTCGTCTCGCGCAGCCCGAAAAGGATGACCGTGCCCACGGCGAGGAGGGCGTAGAGGCCCTCGACGATGATCTGGGGTCCGGAAGGGGAACCTCTCTCGTCGGCGGGGCTCATGAATGGGGCAACGAGCTGTCCCCGCTCCGACACTGATCCAGGAATCTGGCGACCGAAATGATGGGTTTCCCGTAGGCCCGCGCCTTTCGCACCATGCCGGACGCGCTGGAGACATCGGCAGCCACGAGCATGTCACATGTCTTCTTCGTGACGCTGCTGACGGGTTCACAACCGTTCGCTCGTGCAATCTCCCAGAGGTCGGCACGCTTCCACATGCGACCCTCTACCACGGCCTCACCAGTGAAGCAGATACGCATCCCGGGAGCCAGATCGGCCCGCCTTGCCGGAGTACGCTCGGGTATCCTGGCATCGACCTGCAATTGGTCGGCGATTCTCCTGAGGATATCGTGCTCGGCCTTGCTGAAGAAGCCGTCCCTTTCGGCTGCGCCAATCATGCATTCCAGGTAGGCGTGGTGGGCCTCCCGCTGCCGTTTTGACGAGAGCCCCCATTCCCTCGCGAGATCGTTCATCGCTGCCCATTCGGTTCGGTCGATGACTCCGTCGTCGAGGACCCAGTCCAGGGCATCGAGGTATTGGGCCATTGCCTCGTCTCCGTGGGGATAGGTCGACCTGCATACCATCCGATGCATGGGACTCGTTCCGGCATCTGCCAGTCCTCGGCGATGGGTGCGCGCATTTGCTGTCGGGTTCAGGGCATCGACCTGGACGGGCCGCGTGTCCCGTCTCCTCTCCGCTATTCGTAGTCTGCGCGCCAGTTCGGCTGTGGCTCGGGCGTCGGCCAGTGCGCGATGAGCATTGGTCAGGCGAATTCCCTCGCGTTCACAGGCCACTCCCAACTTCGTCCCGGTTGCGCTGAGAGTGCACCAGCCGTGGCCGAAGTCGATGGGCACCCCATGCCGCTCGAACTCGTAACGCAGCATCCGGGTGTCGAACGGAAGGTTGTGCGCCACCAATACGGTTCCCCGCAGGCGCTGGGCTACCGGTGGGAGAAGTTCTTCGAAGACCGGAGCGAGTTCCACCATTCCAGCGGTGACTCCGTGAACGCCGGTGGGGCCGACATCTCTTTCCGGGTTGACCAGCGTGTCGAACTCGTCCTGCGTTTCCCAGGTCTCGGGGTCAAGGGTGACGATCGCGATCTCGACGACCCGGTCAAACGCACCGAAGCCGGTCGTCTCGACATCGACGACGACCGGCTTCGGGCTCTTCGCGAGGATGTTGTCCAGTTCCGGCATTCTCCGATTTTCAGGGGGTTGCGGCTGGTGGGCCGGACTCTACCGGTTGTTCCCCTCCTCCTTGTTCTCGTTCTGCTCGGCAGTCCGTGCTTCGCGCTCCGCGACCGCCGCCGCATACTGCTCGTCGGTCAGGTAGGTGACATCGACCCACGCGTGCGCCATCTCGTCCACCGTCCGGTCACCCCAGCCGACCCACTGCGTGTGGTCCGGGTTGTTGGGATTCTCGGGCGTGTTGTCGTGCCAGGCGGTGAACACGAGCGTGGTGCCGGCCGGGAGCAGCGGCGCCGCGTCGTCGGCGTAGATGTAGTTGACGTGCCAGTTCCACTGGAAGTTCGTGACCTGGCTGAGGAGCTCCTTGCGGCCGTCCGGATAGATCGCGGACATCGACATCGCCTTGCCCCGCATGTGCATGTGCGGCTGGAAGTTCTCCAGGCGCGCCGGCCACCTCATCGTATAGGTGTCCTGGGTCACGGCGATCTTGCCCGGCGGGATGTCGAGCGCGTCACCGGTTGCGTTGAACATGCGCAGCCGCGTGCGGTTCTCCGGGACGTAGCCTTCGGGGTACAGCCAGATTCCCAACTCCACATAGCTGTCCTTGACTTCCCGGCCGATCGCGTGGTAGTGCACCTCCCAGCGGATCCGCGAGCCAGGCAGCATGAGCTTGCCGGCACCGTCGGGGAAGATCTCGCCGACCTTCCCGACCGCCCACTCCATGAAGAGGCCCGCCCCGCCCATCGCGCGGCTGCTGGTCGAGAGCTCCGCGGTCTCTGCCGTCATCTCGTCGGGGTCCTCCTGCTGGATGAGGAAGGCCAGCGCGTGGTGCACGATCTTGGGCCCGTCCGGCCACGACGGCCGAATCTCGATTGCCTTCACCCAGCGCTCCCCGGTCAGTCCGGTCGGGACCGTGGGAGTGAACCACTTGTCCTGGGTCTTCGCGGCCAGCGTGAACGGCTCGGACGGTACGATCAGATCGGGCGGCCTGCCGAACGTCGACTCGAACTGCCATGCCGACGGGTCCGGGAACTCGGCCGGCGGCGGCATGTCGGCCTCGTCGCCAAGCGGCATGTCGCTATCCAGCCACGCGACCAGTGTCTCGAGCTCCTCTTCCGTCAGGGCCTGGTCGTTCTTGAACTCCTGGATTCCCACCGACCGGTCGATGTGCCAGGGCGGCATCAGGCGGGCCGTGACCTTCTCCCGGATCCGGGGCGCGTAGCGCTTCACCGCCTCGTAGGTCATCAGCGACATCGGCGCGATCGACCCGGCCTGGTGGCACACCTGGCAGTTCGCCTGGATGATCGGCGCCACGTCGCGGGCGTAGGTGGGCTGGTCCTGGGCGCCGGCCGGCGCGGGCCAGGCCACGAGGGCGCAGGTGATCGCGAGGCAGACGGCTCCCGCTCTGCGAACGGTGTTCTCTCTGCGCATGGAATTCCTCCTGGTCGTCAGTTGGTGACGTTTACTCGCACAAATCCGTTGGTCCAGCAGCACTGGGCGTGTCCGGCTCCGGAGACTCCCGATGCGTCGTTGGCGCGAACGCGGAGCACGTATTCCCCCGGCTCCGCGAAGGTGGCGGTGGTCATCATCATGCCGCCGGAGATCGGGACTCCGCCCGTCGCCTCGGCAAAAGTGACGTCGCCGGGACCCTGGTGCTTGAACCAGGTCAAGGCCACCTGGGGCTCGTCCTGGCCTTCTCTCCTGAAGGCGCCGCTGCCATCGTCACGCGCCCAAACCGCGACGGCGACCGGAGCCCCCGCCATGGCCTCGATCGGGTCACCCCAGATCCCGCTGGGTCCGGCGCCCTCCGCTCCACCCTCCGAGAATGCCAGGACCGGCGGCGTGTTGCCCGACCCGGCCTCCCCCTCGAGCGCATCGATCTGCCAGTCGACGTGGAGCGTGCCCGGGATCGCGTACTTCTCTCCGCGGAAGTCGATCGTCCAGACTACGGTCTGGTCCCCGAAGTCGGCCGGTACGATGACCGTGAACACGCCCCAGTGGCGCCGCGGGTGGAACCGTGTGGGCTGGCCGCCGTCGAAGGCAGCGGGCTCGATGCTGTTGCCGGGCCCGACGGGGATTTCGACGATCTCTTCGAAGTTCCGGTTGTAGTAGCCGAAGGAGAGGCTGAAGGTGCCGTCGGCGTTCTGGTACCAGCCCTCGTAGGCGGGCGTGACGGTCAGGCCGGATGCGGTTCGGATGCCGAGCGGGACCTGAGCGGCGGAACGGTCCGGTAGCGCCATGCCGGCGCACAACAGGGCCGCGCAACAGGCGATGCAGCGGATGGTGGACATTGATTTCCGTGTCAGGGGTCGAGCTTCTTTCCTAGCTTCCATATTACGGGACGGGGTGTATTCATGCAAAGAGGGGCGGACGCGCCCGCCCCCTACCGCACCAGATGCAGCTCCGTCTGCCGTCTCAGCATCCAGCGGATCTCCCCGTCCAGCGTCACCTCGGCCTCCTCCTCCTGCGCCATGCGCACCTCCTGACCGTCCCACTCGGGCACGGGGGTGGTGACCTGGAGCTCCGTCGAGAACCACATGCCGGGGATGACAGGGGGATCACCGCGCCC
>JAPOOQ010000520.1 GCA_026713345.1 Gemmatimonadota bacterium
GTGAACGGGACCGGGAAGACGACCACGATCGGGAAGCTGGCCCACCGGCTGTCCGGCGAGGGGCGCAGCGTGATGGTGGCCGCGGCCGACACCTACCGCGCGGGCGCGACCGAGCAGCTCGCGCGCTGGGCGGAGCGCGCGCGGGCCAGCTTCGTAAGGGGGCAGCCGGGCGCGGATCCGGCGGCGGTTGCCTTCGACGCCCTGGAAGCCGCCCGCGCGCGGTCCGTGGATGTGCTGATGATCGACACCGCGGGGCGCCTGCATACGCACAAGGGACTCATGCAGCAGCTCGCCAAGGTGGACCGCGTCATCCGTAGGCAGCAGGGGGGCGCCCCGCACGAGACACTGCTGGTGCTCGACGCGACGGTGGGGCAGAACGGCCTGGTGCAGGCGCGCGAATTCTCCCGCTACGTCGCGGTGACCGGGATCGTGCTGGCCAAGATGGACTCGACCGCGCGCGGCGGGATCGTGGTCGCGCTGCGCCAGGAGCTCGGCATCCCGGTGCGCCTGGTGGGCGTGGGCGAACGCCCGCAGGACCTCGAGCTCTTTGACCCCGACGAGTTCGTCCAGGGGGTGCTGGCGGCGTCATGACCTCGCTGGACAGGCCCGTCCAGTTCCTCAAGGGTGTGGGCCCCCGCAGGGCGGAATCGCTGCAGCGGATCGGCATCCTCACCGCCCGCGACCTGCTCTACCACGTCCCGCGCCGCTACGACGACGCGTCGACCATCACCCCCGTCGCCCTCGCCGAGGTGGGGATGGACGTCACGGTGGCGGGCGAGGTGCGCAGCAAGGGCATCGTCCCCACCCGCTCGGGCCTGCGCATCTTCCAGGCGGTCATCAAGGACGACAGCGGGCTCATCACCTGCGCCTGGCCCGGTCAGCCCTGGGTGGAACGCCTGCTGCGCGAGGGCGACCGCATCCTCGTCACCGGCAAGGTGAAGTTCTTCCACGGCCGCCAGATCCAGCCCCGCGAACACACCATCCTGTCGCGGGCCGGCGGCGACTCCCCCCCCACCCCATCCGGCACGATCTTCGCCACGTATCCGGCCGCCGAGGATCTCCCACAGTGGATCCTGCGCCGCCTCTTCGTCCTGAATCTTGACTCGCTTATCGGCCAGGTCGCCCGCGACGAGTACCTGACCCCCCCCGAACGGCAGGCCCTCAACCTCATCGAGCTCTCCGCCGCGCTCAGGGACCTCCACCGCCCCCCCTCCCTCGACCGCGTCGACGCGGCACGCCGCCGCCTCGCCTGGGACGAACTCTTCCTTCTGCAGCTGATGCAGGCGCGCGTCCGCCACCAGGCCACGCTGGAGCGTCCCGGAATCGCATTCGTCCGCACCAACGAACTGATCCGCGCTCTGCACGACTCGCTGCCCTTCCGCCTCACCGCGGCGCAGGCGCGGGTGCTGCGCGACATCACCGCCGACATGACCTCGCCGCGCCGCATGAACCGCCTCCTCCAGGGCGACGTCGGCTGCGGCAAGACGGTGGTGGCGCTCTTCGCCATGCTGCTCGCCGTCGAGGGGGGCTTCCAGGCCGCGCTGATGGCGCCGACCGAGATCCTCGCCGAGCAGCACGCCGGCGCGATCCGGGCGCTGCTGGGCGGCCTCCCGGTCGGCGTCGAGGTGCTCCGCGGCTCGGTCACGGGGCGCCGCCGGGACGAGGCGCGCGCGCGGGTGGCGGGCGGCGAGGCGCGCCTGGTGGTCGGCTCCCACGCGCTCATCCAGGAGGGGGTCGAGTTCGAGGCGCTGGGACTGGTGGTGGTGGACGAGCAGCACCGCTTCGGTGTCCGCCAGCGCATGGCCCTCGCCGAGCGCGACCCCCGTCCCGACACGCTCCTCATGTCGGCCACCCCGATCCCGCGCTCGCTCGCGATGACCCTGCACGGGGAACTGGATCTCTCCATCATCGACGAGCTCCCCCCCGGCCGCCGCCCCGTCGCCACCCGCGCGGCCACCCCCGGCCAGCGCGGCAAGGTCCTCGGCGAGGTCTGCCGCCACCTCGACCGGGGCCGCCAGGCGTACCTCGTCTACCCCGCGATCGAGGAGTCGGAGCGCGCCGACCTGCTCGCCGCCGAGGCCGAGTTCGAGCGGCTGGGCGCCGAGGAGCTGGCCGGCCGCACCCTCGCGCTGCTGCACGGCCGCATGCCCGCCGACGAGAAGGACCGGATCATGCGCGACTTCCAGGCCGGGCGGATCGAGGTGCTGGTCGCGACCACGGTGGTCGAGGTCGGGATCGACGTGCCCAACGCGACCGTGATGGTGGTCGAGAACGCGGAGCGCTTCGGGCTCTCCCAGCTGCACCAGCTGCGCGGCCGCGTGGGGCGGGGGGTGGAGGGGGGGCTGTGCGTGGCAATCACGGGCGAGCCCGAATCCGAGCGCGTCGCGGCCTTCGTCCGCACCACCGACGGCTTCGAGATCGCGTCGGAAGACCTGCGGATCCGCGGTCAGGGCGACTTCTTCGGCGCCGAGCAGCACGGCCACAGCACCGAACTCCGCTTCGCCGACCTATTCAAGCACGAGGACCTGATCCGCCCCGCCCGCGAACGCGCCCGCGCCCTCATCGACGTCGACCCCCGCCTCGCCGACCCCGCCAACGCGCCCGTCCGCGCCCACCTCGACCGCCGCTACGGAGAGCGCGCCAAGCTCTTCGGCGTTGGCTGATTCCGCGCCCGCTGGTACCTTCCGAACCCATGACCATCCGAGACCTTCCCCAGCACCCCGGCGAGACCGTCACCGTCTCCGGCTGGATCGCCACCCTGCGCGTGCACGCGCGCGTGGCGTTTATCGTGCTGCGCGACGGGACCGGCGTCGTGCAGGGCGTCGTCGTCAAATCGCAGCTCGCGGAAGACGTCTGGGAGCTCGCCACCGCGCTCACCCAGGAGAGCTGCATCGCGCTCACCGGCGTGGTCCGCGCCGACGCCCGCGCTCCCGGCGGACACGAGCTCACCGTCACCGCAATCGACCTCGTCGGCGCCAGCGACGAGTTCCCCATCCAGCCCAAGGAACACGGGGTCGAATTCCTCCTGGACCACCGCCATCTGTGGCTGCGTTCGAACAAGCAGCGGGCGGGGCTCAAGGTGCGCGCCGAAGTCGAGCATGCGATCCACGAATTCTTCTACGAACGGGATTTCGTGCGCATCGACACGCCCATCCTCACCGGCTCGATCGGTGAATCTGCTGGGACCCTTTTCGAGACCGACTACTTCGGCCAGCCCGCGTACCTGGCGCAAACCGGCCAGCTCTACGTCGAATGCGCGTGCCCGGCGTTCCGCAAGGTCTACTGCTTTGGTCCGACCTTCCGCGCGGAGAAGTCCAAGACCCGCCGCCACCTGACCGAGTTCTGGATGATCGAGCCCGAAGTCGCGTTCGCGGATTCGAACGACAACATGGACCTCCAGGAGGAATTCGTCTGCCATATCGTGGCCCGCGCGCTGGAGCGCTGCGGCCCCGAACTGGAGATCCTCGAACGGGACGTGAGCATGCTCGAATCGGTCGCGCCGCCCTTCCCGCGGATCAGCTACACGGAGGCTGTCGAGCGGCTGAACGCCGAGCGCCTGAACGCCGAGCCCTTCGAATGGGGCCGCGACCTGGGCGCCGTCGAGGAGATGACCATCGCGAGCTGGTTCGACCGCCCGGTCTTCGTCTACAACTACCCCAAGGAGGCGAAGGCCTTCTACATGAAGGAGAACCCGGACGACCCGCGCACGGTGCTCTGCAACGACCTGCTGGCCCCGGAGGGCTACGGCGAAATCATCGGCGGCAGCCAGCGCGAGGACGACCTCGACCGCCTCCTGGCCCGCATCCGCGAGGAGCAGCTCCCCGAGGAGGCCTACGGCTGGTACCTCGACCTGCGCCGCTATGGCACGTTCCCGCATTCCGGGTTCGGCCTCGGCCTCGAACGGACGGTCGGCTGGATCACGGGTCGCCCCCACATCCGCGAACTCGTCCCCTTCCCGAGGCTGATCAACCGCCTGACGCCTTGACCGCCACCATCGTCATCGACCTGCGCGACCGCCGCCCGATCTGGGAGCTCCCCGACCGGGCCCGCGAGGCGATCACGGCCGCCCTCCCGCCCGTGTGGACGGTCCGGTTCATGGAGACGCTCTCGGACGGCTCCGGCGACGGCGCCGGGCACGCGACCGGCGAGCTGCTCGAAGCGGTGGCCGACGCGCGGGTCTACATGGGGTACGGTATCCCGGCTGCGGTGCTCGATCACGGACGGCGGCTCGAATGGGTGCACTCGGGCGCGGCTGGGGTGGCCGGATCGCTGCACCCCACGATGCTCGCCAGCGACGTCCACTTCACCAACTCCGCCGGGATCCACGCCGCGCCGATGGCCGAAACCGTGATGGCGATGATCCTCCACTTCGCGCGGGGTCTCGACGTGGCGGTGCGGGCCCAGCACGAGGGGCGGTGGAGCGCCCCCGAGTACTGGGCGGCCGATGCGCCGGTGACCGAAGTCGGCGCCTCGACGGTGGGCATCATCGGCTTCGGGGGGATCGGCCGCGAGGTCGCGCGCAGGGCCGCCGCGATGGGCGCGAGGGTTATCGGGGTGCGGCGGGGTGGGGGTGATATACTAACGTGTATAATTGATGACGAAAAATATAAATTAGAATATCAAATCGGGTCCGGGCGGCATGTTTTGGACAACACAATAGGCCAATCCGACTTTCTCGTCCTGACCCTCCCCGAGACTGCGGAGACCCGCGGCATCATGACCCGCGAGCGCCTGTTCGCGATGAAGCCGGGTGCCGTGCTGATCAATGTCGCGAGGGGACGCCTGGTGGATGAAGACGCCCTCCTGGAAGCCCTCGATTCAGGACGGCTGCGGGGCGCCGGACTCGACGTCTTCCACACCGAGCCGCTCCCGGCGGACCATCCGTTCTACCGGCATCCGCGAGTGCTGATGACGCCCCACGTCTCCGCCACGACCCGCCGCTTCTGGGACCGGCAGACCGAACTGATCACGGACAACATCGGGCGCTTCGCGCGCGGGGAGCCCCTCCGCAACCTGGTGGACAAGACCGCCGGCTACTGAGGCTGCTCCCGCGACTTGACCTCGTCCCAGATCAGGTCCAGCGGCGCGAGATCGGTGCCCGGCATGGGCAGACCGCGCTCCCGCGCGATTCGCTCGACCTCCGCGAACCGCCGCCCGAACTTCGCAGTCGCGCGCCCCAGAGCGGGAGCCGGATCGATGCCCGCGAGGCGCGCGACGTTGACCGCCGCGAAGAGCAGATCACCGATTTCGTCGGCGAGGCGCTGACGCCCCCCGGCCGCCGCCACCAGCGCGGCGACTTCATTTGTTTCCTCCCGGACCTTCGCAAGGGCGCCACGGGGGTCGGGCCAGTCGAAGCCCTTGCCCGCGGCCATCGCCTGCACGGCGGCGGCTCGGGTCAGGGCGCATTCATGATCGGAGGTCGGGGTCATGGTCAGGCCGGTGGGGAGGTGGGTGGGGTCCGTCCGGGAACGGGTCCGAACAGCAGGCTGGACCCTTAACAATA
>JAPOOQ010000521.1 GCA_026713345.1 Gemmatimonadota bacterium
CCCGACAGGCCGTTGGGCGATACCTCGATCCGGTACCCCGTCACGGCTCCACCGGAACCCGCCGCACCAGCCCTCCACCGAAGATTGATCCGGGACGATCCCAACGGGGCGGCAGTCAGTCCGGTCGGCGCCCCGGGCACCCTTCCCAGGATGGTCGCGCTTGCCGTATTGGACGGTTCACTCACACCGAAGTCGTTGATCGCCGATACGCGATAGTGGCGCGTTGTATGCGCCGCCAGGCCGGTGTGACTGTAGGACGTGACGTCATCCCGGGTATCCCGCACCAGGACATCCCAGGTGCGGCCCCCGTTGCTGGACACCTCGATCCGGTATCCGTCCACTGCGGCGGCGCCTGAATCGGCCGGCTCGGTCCAGTCCAGGTCGATCGCCGACGATCCGTCGGCGGTCGCCGACAACGATCTGGGTGGGCCGGGGGCTCCGGCGTCCTCGGAGGTTGTATTCCTGACGGGCTCGCGTATCAGGGCATCCACGACGTTGCCCACGTGGTCGCTGAGCCCGCGTGTTCCGGGCCGGTAGCTCACGGTCACCTCGTCGCGGTAGCTGACCGGCGTATCGAGGGACAGGGTGACTTCATCCCTGGCTACCTCGACTCGTGAAATGCTCCGTGTGCGGCCTTCGACCCGCACGGTGAAGTCGCTCGTACCCGGGACCGTCGCAGCGTCCAGGTCGTCGTCGTAGACGAGCACGAGCTCGTCGGCATCGACGAACGCATCGTCCAGCTCCGGCACCTTGTTGTCCGCATAGAAGCTGTATGCCGCCGCTACATTGTCTTCGTCGCTGGAATTCTGCGCGACTTTGGCCGCGATCGAAACGTGGATGGTGCCTTCGAATCCCGACGGCGGCTCGATCGTGGCAAAGTAGCGCGTTCCACTGCCGCTGAAGTCGTCCAGGTCGCCCGCGGAAAGATCGATGTCTTCTTCGCGGAACCCGGTGACGCTCTGCGAAAACGTAACGGTCAGCGTGAACTTCTCGTGACCGGTACCCGACGGCTCTGCCCTCATCGTGATCGTCGGGGGAACGGCTGCGGCGGGCATCGCGTCGTGCGCCAGGAACGGCCGTGCCGTGGAGCCCGAGGGGACGAAGTTGTGCGCATTCGCACCCGACGGAGCGGCGAGACCTGCACACGCCACCATCGCGGATACTGCGGCAAACCGCCAGTGCCTGTGGAGGGATCCTCGAGAAGTCGTCATCGTATCAACCCATCCTCGCGGACACGAAAGTCCGCAGTCGGTGGAAGCGGGCGGGGACGGAGGGGGCAACCGTCCCGTGAATCGGGCGATTCGGCAATCAGCTCGGAGGCCATTTTCCAAACTAGGGCATAGCCCCCCTTGCTGGAAGGTTGCCGTCACGCCTCGGCGCGGTCGATCCTCAATTCCCGAATAGCGCGCCGCGTCCCACCTCGGAGGTCCACATAGAGCGGCTGGAATGCCCCACGCCGGGCACGATCATCTCCGTGTGCGCGTTTGCCGAGTCAAAGGCCGCCATGAAGCGGATCAGCGTTCGTCCACGCACAAAGCGGTTCGCCCCCTGCAGGTTGGCGCCGCAGGTCACGTCAAGCGAGGCGCTGAGCGTATCGGCGTCCCCCAGGAGTATTCGCACGTCCCGGCGCACGAGCCGGGCCTGGATCGTGTCGGCGTCGACGCTCTCGGGGTAGTTGGGCCGGTTGCGCAGCCCGTAGTGCCAGTCGTCGTAGTCGTCGCACCCGGCGCCTGGAACGGCGAAGGTCCCGTCCCCATTCGCCCGCTCCGGACCCAGATAGAGGTAGGTGGACGGATTGGTGACCACGTACCGGAACTGCACGCCCGTCCGCGCCTCATTCTCCTCGCCGCTGGAGGCCGCGTAGCGGTGCACGACCTGCCCTCCCGCCGAGTGGCCGGCCACCACGACCTGCCGTAGTGCCGGGAAGCGGTTGGCGTCGAGGAGGAGTTGCAGGATCCGGTCAAGGGCGGCGTAGGAACTGACGCGCGGGGTCGGGCCCTCGGGCCGTGAAAGGTGCCCGCGCTTCCACCCGGCGCTCGACCAGAAGGGCTCGTCCGATCCCGGATCATCGTCGCTGGTCTGGAAGTGGGGTGCGACCACCAGCGTGTTCCCCAGTGTGCCGCCGCTGCCGGTCACCGCCAGGAGCCCGGTGTCGAAATAGTTGTCGGCGTCACGGGTGTTGCCGTGCACGACGATGAGCCCGCTCGTCACGTCCGCGTGCCGCGCAGTGAGCAGGTGCGTGGTGTAGGCGGGAAGGAAGAGGCCGTCGCCGAGCGCAACCCGCTCCGCGCAGGTCGCGTTGGCGAAGACGCAGGGAACCGGCCGGGCAGGAGGATCCGGCGGATCGGGCATCTCCGGCTGCACGCCGCTCGACCCGCCGGAACAGGCACTCAAGGGGACGCAGAATGCGACGAGCATCGCCGAGATGCGAAGCCCACGAGACGGTCGTCGAACGCTCGGATGAAGGCTCATGGCATACATGGCGGCAGATTCCTCCAATCCCGGCCGGGAGGGCCGCGCCCGCCGCCAAGGGACGCGTCCGAGGTCCCCGGAGGGACGACAGTGAGCCGGCTGGGGATCGAACCCAGGACCTACGGATTAAAAGTCCGTTGCTCTACCAACTGAGCTACCGGCTCAAGAAAAAGCTAACGCGGGGCCACAGCCGGGGGCACGCCTCCGCCTACTCGGCCTGGGCGGAGTCCCC
>JAPOOQ010000522.1 GCA_026713345.1 Gemmatimonadota bacterium
AACGTGAAGGCGCTGATGCTCGACACCCAGGTCTACTCGAACACTGGGGGCCAGAACTCCGACTCGACCCCGATGCTCGGGGGTGGCGACATGAACTCGTTCGGGGCGGCCAGCCAGGGCAAGATCGTCGAGAAGAAGACCGTCGCCGAGCCCGTCCTCGCCGGCCACGGCTCGCCGTTCGTGGCCCAGGTCTCCATCGCCAACGCGCCCAAGCTGTTCCGGTCGATTCTCGACGCCCTGGAGTACCGCGGCACCGCGTTCATCCAGTCGTTCACCACCTGCCAGCCCGAGCACGGGGTCGGCGACGACATGGCCCTCGACCAGGCCCAGCGGGTGCGCGACTCGCGCGGCGCCCCCGAGTTCGTCTTCAACCCGCAGTTCGGCGAGAGCTACATGGAGGCGCTCGACCTGAAGGGCAACCCCACGCCCGACCGCGACTGGTACCAGACCCGGTTCAAGGGCAACCGTGAGTCCTACCAGTACACCGTCGCGCACTGGTGCGCCACCGAGGCCCGGTTCCGCAACCACGTCAAGAAGGTCAAGCCGGAGGCGGCGGCGGACATGATTCCGCTCGACAACATACTGCTTCGCCTGACCCAGCAGGACGTCGTCTGGCGGCGCCACCTCGACCCCGAGCACCGCGCCTACGTCCCCGACTTCGGGGTCTGCATGAAGGTCAACGGCAAGGACAACATGCCCGAGTACCGGGTCCTCTCCCGCCAGCTCGTGCTGTTCTGCGTCGAGCGCCGGAAGGCGTGGCGCCTGCTGCAGAGCAAGGTCGGCAAGGTGAACAAGGACTACGCGGCGCAGCGCGAGCTGCTCGCCGACGTCGACGCCGGGAAGATCTCCAAGGACGACCTGTTCGCCCGCGGGCCGGAGATGATGGAGGAGCTCATCGCCGGTCCCGTCAAGAAGGCGGTGTAGCGCGCTTCAGAATCCGCCCCTACCGGCTTCCTGACCGGACGGGGCGGACTCCGCCCCCTCGCTCCCGGTCGCTACTGCGCGTCAACGCGCCTTGCCGTGGAGGTGCGAACCGAGGCCGATCGCGGAAGGGCCGGCGACCGGCGCGGCCCGTAGCTGGGCTTGGGGTGCGAACCATGCTTCGGCCGCGCGTGGACGTGCTGCCGCCGGCGCAGCGGCGGCTCTGGCCGGAGTTGCACGGCACGCCGCGCGACTTCGTGCTCTACGGCGGCACGGCGCTCGCCCTGAGGCTCGCTCATCGACAGTCCGACGACTTCGATTTCTTTTCGTCGGCCCCCGTGGATTCCACCCGGCTGTTGCGCGAGGTGCCCTACCTCGCGGGAGCCGAGGTGCTGCGGCGCAGCCCCGACACCCTGACCTGCCTCGTTGACCGTGGCGGACCGGTTCGCGTCTCCTTCTTCGGAGGCCTGACGCTGCGCCGGGTGGCCGACCCCGAGACCCTGGCGGCGCCGGCCGTTGCGATTGCCGGCCTGCTGGATCTGGCGGCGACCAAGGCGGAGGTCGTGCAGGCGCGCGCCGCGGCCAAGGACTACCTGGATCTCGACGCCCTCGTCCATCGCGCCGGCGTGTCCCTCGCCGAGGCGCTGGGCGCGGCGGTCGCGGTCTTCGGGCCCGCGTTCAACCCCCTGTCGACGGTGAAGGCGCTGTGCTTCTTCGGCGACGGAGACCTGGCTGCGCTGCCCCAGGAGGTGCGCCGGCGCCTGATC
>JAPOOQ010000523.1 GCA_026713345.1 Gemmatimonadota bacterium
CGCTGTTCCTCTTCCCGGCGCTGGTCTTCATCACCTCCGGCGCGATGGCCTTCGCGACCGGCACCTCCTGGACCACCATGGCGATCATGCTCCCCCTGGTGATCCCGCTGACGGTATCGCTGGCCGGGGGCACCGGCTTCGCGGACGGCTCGGTGTACGGCATCCTCCTCGGGTCCACCAGCTCGGTGCTGGCCGGCGCGATCTGGGGCGACCACTGCTCCCCCATCTCCGACACCACCGTGCTGTCGTCCACCGCGGCCGCCTGCGACCACGTGGACCACGTCCGCACCCAGCTCCCCTACGCGGTCCTGGTCGGCGTGGTCGGGCTCCTGCTGGGCAGTCTTGGAACCGCGCTCGGACTGCCCAACTGGATCGCGCTGCTGGTCGGCGTGGGCGTGCTGGCGCTCTGCCTGAGGATGTTCGGCACCCCCATCGCAGAGGTCGGTCAGCCGCCCCGCCGGGCCCGAAAGAAGCCGCGCAGCAGCCTCGACGATTCCTCCCCCAGAACGCCCCCCAGCAGTTCCACCCTGTGATTGAGCCTGGGGTCCTGCACCAGGTTCTCCAGACTCCCGGCCATCCCCCCCTTGGGGTCGTACGCACCGAAGACGAGCCGTGAAATGCGCGCCAGCACGATGGCGCCCGCACACTGCGCGCACGGCTCGAGGGTGGTGTAGAGGGTGCACCCCGAAAGGCGCCAGTCGCCCAGGCGGCGTGCCCCCGCGCGAATCGCCAGCGACTCGGCGTGAGCGGTGGGGTCGCGTCGCTCGACCGTGCGGTTGTGGGACTCGGCCAGCAATACCCCGTCGCGCACGATCACCGCACCGACCGGCACCTCGCCCCGCACTTCACCGGCCCGGGCCATCTCGAGGGCGCGCGCCATCCAGGCGCGGTCAAGGTCATCGCCGGGCGGCGGGCGCTCCGCGGCCTCGCCCCCGCCGGTCGCCCCCACGGCTCGCCTAGTGAGCCGTCACGGGCGTCGTTACGGGAAGCGCCCCCATCCGCCGGTACAGCCCCACCACCCTGCCCACGATCACCGTCCGGGACCCGTCCGCGGCGGTGGGAACCGACGCATCTCCCCCGTCCGAAGCCCCGCCCCCGATCGCGTAGAGGAAAAAACGCGAACTTCTCTTGCTGAGCTGGTAGTAGTCGGTCACGCCCTGCACACGCGCGACGACGATCTCACCATCGGCCAGCTCCTCGGCGCGGACCGGCTGAATCACCAGGAAGTCGCTTTCGCTGATCCCCGCCAGCCCCAACTGGTCGTCCGGCGCCCGGACCATGAAGCCTCCGCTCCGGCTCACGAGCTGCCGGTCGAGCGCGACGCGGACGTTGGCGCGGCCGTCGCCCAGCCCCGCCATCGCCTCCTTCAGGTCGCGGAAGCACGGAAGCGACACGGTCTCGGCGTTCAGGTCCACCCCGAGGATCCTGATGCCCCGGGAACGCGACGGGTCCCGCTCGATAAACCCCTTGTCGGCGAGGGCCTGGAGGTACTCGGAAACCGTCTTCGTGCTCTTGATGCCGAATCGCTGCCCGATCTCGCGGATCGACGGCTGATAGGTGTTGCTCCGCAGATACGACACCATGAAATCGAGGATCTTTCTCTCGATATCGGTCAGGCTCGGGACGATCCGGACTGCGGACGGATCGCGAGCAGTGCTGGCGTCGGGTCTGGGGCCTGTCGGCATACGCGTAGCAGCAGGGGCTGTGCGGGGGGATGGGGGCGGTAAACGTTAGACGCCCGCGGCCCAAACGGCAACCCTTGCGAGGTCGGACCGGGATTGCCGCGCGCCGCCGCGAGACCCACCTTGAGTTGCTTGTGAACACCATCAGGACACGCTGTTTTCAGCCTTTTCGGTTGGAGGAAGCTCTAATGTCAGCACCCGGACACAAGGCCGCCGACGTTCGCTACGAGCCGAACGAGCACCCCCCTCACGGGCTCGCGCTGGGGCTCGCCCTCCAGCTGATGATGCTGGAGCTCGGCGAGATCATCCTCATTCCCGTCGTGGTGATCCGGGCCGCCGGCATGGGCGATTCCTACCTTGCGTGGGCAGCCTTTGCCGCGCTGTTGATCTCCGGCCTCACCACCATGCTCCAGGCCAGGCGCCTGGGCGGGATCGGCGCCGGCTACATCCTCCTGATGGTGACCTCGGGGGCCTTCATCGCGGTCTGCGTCACGGCGCTCACCGAGGGCGGCCCAGCACTGCTGATGACGCTGCTCATCGTATCGTCACTCTTCCAGTTCCTGCTCGCGGCCCGGCTGTCCCTGCTCAGGAGAATCATCACCCCCACCGTGGCCGGCACCGTGATGATGCTCATCGCGGTCACCATCATGCCCGTTGTGGCGGAGCTGCTCGAGGAAGTCCCCGAAGGCACCTCCGAGATGGGGATATACCTCAGCGCCGGGGCGACCCTGCTCCTCACCCTTGTCATGATCCTGCGCGGATCGAGCGGCGTGCGCCGCTGGGCTCCGATCGCGGGCGTCGCCTTCGGGTGCGTGGTCGCGTCCGGTTTCGGCCTCTACGAGGTGGAGCGAATCGCCGAGGCTGCCTGGTTCGGGATTCCGCAGGGCGGCTACCCGGGCTTTTCGCTCGACTTCGGCCCGGCGTTCTGGGCACTGCTCCCCGCTTTCGTCTTCGTGACGCTCGTGGGAGCCATCGAGACGGTCGGTGATGTCGTCGGGATCCAGAGGGTCTCGTGGCGCAAGCCGCGCGCGACCGACTTCCGGTCGGTGCAGGGAGCGGTCGCCGCAGACGGCGTCGGAAACCTCCTCTCCGGTCTGGCCGGGACGGTGCCGAACACCACCTGCGCGTCGGGCGTCGCGACCGTGGAGGTCACCGGCGTGGCATCGCGCCGGGTGGGAATCTACATCGGGGCGTTCTTCCTCCTGCTGACCCTGTTGCCGAAGGCGCTGGCGCTCTTCCTCGCGATCCCGGGTCCCGTGGCGGCGGCCTACCTCCTGGTGATGATCGCGATCCTCTTCTCGCTCGGGCTGAGGATCGTGGTCCAGGACGGCATGGACTTCCGCAAGGCGGCGATCGTCGGGATCGCCTTCTGGGTGGGTACCGGCTTCCAGCACGAACTCTTCTTCCCCGGCGGCCTCGAGGGGTGGGTCGGCGAGCTGCTCGGTAACGGGATGGCGTCGGGCGGTCTGGCGGCTCTCGCGATGACCCTTTTCCTCGAACTCACCGCGCCGCGAAAGGAGCGGATCGAGACCGAGCTGGGCGTCGACGCGCTGCCGAAGATCAACGCGGTCATCGACAAGATGGCCGGCGCAAGGCGCTGGGATGAACAGCTGGTGCACCGGTTGCGGCTCGTGGCCGAGGAGGCCCTGTCCGCGTTGATCGCCCAGGAACGGGACGAAACGTCGGACGGACCGCGGCGCCTCCGCCTCCTCATACGACCCGAGCAGGAAGGCGTGCTGATGGAGTTCGTCGTGGCGGGCAGCGAGGGCAACATCGAAGACCGCCTGGCGCTCATCGAGGACCACTCCGGTGACGTGGTGGAGCATGAGATCGCCCTGCGGATCCTCCGGCACTTCGCGTCGTCGGTGCGGCACCAACAGTACCAGGACACCGACATTGTGACGGTCAGGATCAGCTAGCGGCTAGCCGGCACCGCCTTCACCCTCGATGTGGGCGATCGCCCATTCCACGCGGCGGAGCGACCGCTCCCGCCCCAGGATCAGGAGCACGTCGAAGATCCCGGGTGACGCCGGCACGCCCGTAAGCGCCAGCCGGAGCGGCTGAAAGACCTTCCCCGCCCCCACCCCCCGCTCGGCGGCCAACCCGCGCAGCGCGGCCTCCAGCGGCTCCGCCTCCCACGCGGCGCCGCCGAGCCGGTCCTGCACCGCGCGCAGCAGCTCCGCCGCCCCCGCCCGGTCGCGGTACCAGCCCTTCCGCGCGGCCTTGGCGTCGTACCCATCCAGCGGCGCGATGTACGGGCGCGCCAGCCGCGCCATCTCGACGAAGGTGCGGCTGCGGGGCGCCAGCGCGGCGGCCATCCGCGCGAAGGCGTCGTCGTCGAGCGCGGTGGCACCCCCCTCCAACACCCCCCTCAGCGCGGCGGCGACCTCCCCCGCCTCCATCCGCGCGATGTACTGCCCGTTCATCCACAGCAGCTTGGCCGCGTCGAACACCGCCCCCTTCTTCAGCACGCGCTCCAGCGAGAACCGCTCGATCAGGTCGTCGCGCACGAGGAGTTCCTCGTCCGTCCCGGGCGACCACCCCAGCAGCGCGAGGAAGTTGACCATCGCGTCCGGAAGCACCCCCTCCGCCGCGAAGGCCTCCACCGCGCGCGCGCCGTGGCGCTTCGACAACCGCTTCCCGTCCGGGCCCAGGATCAGGGGCAGGTGGCCGAACGCGGGCACGGGGGCGTCCAGCGCCTCGTACAGCAGGATCTGCTTCGGGGTGTTGGAGATGTGGTCGGCGCCGCGCACCACATGGCTGATCGACATCGCCGCGTCGTCCGACACGACCGCCAGGTTGTAGGTGGGGGTGCCGTCGCTGCGCAGGATCACGAAGTCGTCGATCTCGTCGTTGGCGAAGCGCATGCGGCCGTGCACGAGGTCGAGCCACTCGGTCGTGCCGGGCGGCACCAGGAAGCGGACCGCGAAGGGCTCCCCGGCCGCAGCGCGGCGGCGGCTCTCCTCCGGCGACACCGCCGCGGCCATATTCCGCGCGAGCCGCGCCACCGTGCCCGTCCCCGCCGCGACGGCCGCATCCCGGGCGCGCTCGAAATCCTCCCGGGCGGTGAAGTCGCGGTAGGCGCGCCCCGCTTCGAGAAGCCGCTCCGCGTCGAGGCGGTGCCGCGCGAGGCCGTCCGCCTGGAAGACCGGCCCCTCGTCCCAGTCGATCCCGAGCCACGACAGCCCGCCCAGAATCGCGTCCACGTGCTCGGGCCGGCTGCGGTCGCGGTCGGTGTCCTCGACGCGCAGCACGAACGCTCCACCGGCCTGCCGCACAAGCAGCCAGTTGAAGAGCGCGGTCCGCGCCCCGCCGACGTGGAGATACCCCGTCGGCGAGGGCGCAAAGCGAAGTCTCATGACTCGGAGCGCAACCTCGCAGAATCCTCAGGCCGCGGCGGCGGCCATCTCCCGGCGACCGGCTCTCGCCCTCTCGAGCAGGAAGTAGAGCGCGGGCGTGACGGTCAGCACCAGCATCGACGACGACGCCAGTCCCCCGATCAGCACGAAGGCGAGCGCGTTCCAGATCGTGGAGTTGACGGTCTCGGTGAACAGAACCAGCGGAAGCAGGCCCAGGATCGTCGTGGTGGAGGTCATCAGGATCGGGCGCACCCTCTCCACCGTGCCGCGCACCACGGCCGCCTTGAGCGCCAGCATCTCCTCCCGGCGCAGGCGGTTGATGTGGTCGACAAGGAGGATTGCGTTGTTTACAACGATCCCTCCCATCATGATGACGCCGATGTACGCCTCCTGCGTGAAGGTCGCATCGGTGTAGAAGAAGATCAGGAAGACGCCGATCAGCGCCATCGGCACCGTGAGCAGGACGCAGAGCGGCAGCAGCAGCGATTCGAAGAGCGCCGCGGTGAGCATGTAGACGAGAAGGATGGAGGCGCCCAGCACCAGGTAGATCTGTGCCTGCTCGTCACGGGTCAATCTGAATGAGTCCCGCTCCCTGACCTGGTAGCCGGGCGGCGTCTCGGTGGTCCTGATCGTGGTTTCCTGTGTTGTGTTGCCCAGCTTGGGGGGACCGCGGAACTCGTAACCCACCGACCGCGCGTATTGCTGGTCCTCACGGTGGATGGTGGACAGCACGTCGCGCGGGTCGATTTCCACCAGGTTGCCGAGTCGGATCGGCTCCCCCGACGCAGTGGTGACGAGCCGGTCCGTGAACTCCACCAGGTCGATCTCGCGGTTTCCTTCCACCTTGACCTGGAAGCGAACTTCGTCCCCGCCGATCTTGATCTGGGCGTTGCCGGTCTGGCCGCGGACGGCGGCCTGCACCTCTCCCACCAGCTGCGTAACGGTGAGGTCGTAGCTGGCCAGAACATCGCGGCGAATCACGACGCCGAACTCGGTGGCGCGTTCCCGGTCCCTGTAGGACAGCGCCGCGTTCGTGTTCACGTCGCGTACGCGGGAGAGGCGCTCCAGGCGGCCCCCCACACCCTCCGCGATCTCCTTCACCTTCAGGTATTCGTAGCCCAGGACCTGGATGCGGTACTGCGGGGAGTAGCCACCTCCTCCGCCGTAGAACGACGGCCCGTAGCCGGTAACGCGAACGTCCACCCCCGAGAACTGCAGCGAATAGGCGAACAGCTGGTCCTTGATGCCGACGGGGATCTGGGTGTTCTCGATCTCCTTCGGGAAGGTGACGTGGATGCGGCTGGAAGTCGGGTAGACATTGGTCACGAACCGCCTCACCTGGGGCATGGCGCGCAGGCGATTCTCGAAGAAGCGGGTGAACTCTTCGGTGCGCTCGATGTCCGTGCCGTCGGGGAGGCCGATGGAGATGTTGATGTAGGTGTCCGAGCCACCCAGTCCTCCCCATCGGAATCCCCGGTCGACATGCTCGTTGAAGATGTAGCCGGTCAGACAGAGTGCCGCGATGGGGACCGACAGCGTGAGCCAGGGCCAGCGGAGCGTGCCGGTGACCAGACCGCGGTAGAATCTCTCATACAGGGGTGGGCGGGCACTCGCGGCAAAACCCGCGCCCTCCTCCTGCCGCGCCGGCAGGAGCCTGCCCGCCAGCGCGGGGATGAAGCTGAAGGCGACCAGCAGGGAACCCACAAGGCTGAGTCCGACGGCGATGGCGAGCGGGAGGTAGTAGAGCCGCAAGTCATCCTGGAGGTAGACGAAGGGAACCAGCACGATGAGGTTGGTCCCCGTCGCGGCGACGATCGGCAGGACCACGTTGGAGGCGCCGCGCATGGTGGCGTCCTCGCGCGTCCTGCCCTGCTGCCAGCGCCGGTATATGTTCTCCAGCACCACGATAGAGTTGTCGACGACGAGGCCGAACCCCATCGCGAGCCCCATCATGGTGAGCAGGTTGAGCGAAAACCCCGCGAAGTAGATGAAGTTCAGCGCGATGAGCACCGAAAAGGCGATGGTCGCGAATACCATCACCGCGGGCCGGATAGACCGGAGGAAGATGAGCAGGACCGCGAAGATCACCATGGCGGACACGAACACCCGGCTCCGCATGTCCGACATTTCCTCGCGGATCACCTCGCTCGCATCCCCGTCGAGAATGAACCTCGTGTTCGGCGGATTGCGCGCTTCGACCACCTCCATCCTTTCCTTGACCGCGTCCACCACCCGCACCGCGTTGGCGCCCGCCTCCTTCACAACCGACAGACTCACCGCGGGCCGGTTGTTGATTCGGTAGTAGCTGGTGACGTCCTCCCAGGTGTCGCGCACGGTGGCAACGTTGGAGATGCGGATGATCTTGTCGGGGTCGTTCCGCACGATCGCGTTGCGAACGTCCTGCGCCGACGCCGGACGGTTGTGGATCGTGACGGTCCACTCGCTGTCCCCTTCACGGACCGCGCCCGCCACCCCGCGGAGGTCGAGCCGGTTCAGGGCGGCGCTCACCTCCCTTGCCGACACACCCAGCGCCGCCGCGGATTCCTTGTTGATTTCGACTTCGAGGATCCGCTCCCTGCCGCCGCTCGCTTGCACGACGGCGACCCCTTCCACGCGGCTCAGCTCCGGCACCACCACCTCGTCGAGGTGCTCGCGCAACGCCCCCAGCGTGAGTGCCCCGGTGAAGGTGTACGAGAGCAGGCTGGTCCGCCGGAATTCCGTCGGAACGTAATCCCTCACCGTCACCCGGGCACCGGGAGGGAGGTCCGTCTCCTCGAAGGCCCTCAGGCGCTCCGACAGGTCGAGGCGCGCGAAGTCCATGTCGGTTTCGCGCGTGAAGTGGGCGGTGATTGAAGCACTTCCCTCGCTCGATTGCGAGACGATCCGCTCGACGCCCCCCACGAGCTGGACCGCGGCCTCGACCGGCGAGGTGAGGAACGCCTCCATCGTCTCGGGCGAGGCCCCGGGCCAGTTGGCGTTGATGTTCAGTTGCGGCAACCGGACATCGGGGTGCCGCTCGATCGGGATATCCTGCCATGCCCTCAGTCCGAGGAGCGCGACGGCAATGTAGGCCATCGCCACGGCGACCGGTCTGCGGTAGCTGGTCTTGATCATGTCGACTCGGCTGGCTGCGGGACGATGACCGAACGGGCCGCCGCGGCTGCGGAACGGCGCCTTCTCCACATTCTACGCGTGTCTTCGACAATCGCATAGACCACGGGCACCACGATGAGCGTCAGCGCGGTCGCGACGATGAGGCCGCCGATCACCGAGATCGCCATCGGAGCACGCAGGTCCGCGCCTCGCCCGATCCCGAGCGCCATCGGCAGCAGGCCGAGCACCGTGGTGATCGTCGTCATCACGATCGGCCGCAACCGCACCTGCCCGGCCTCCAGGATCGCGTCGCGCAGGCCGAGGCCCCGGGCGATCCCCTGATTGATGAAATCCACCTTCACGATGGAGTCGTTGACCACAATGCCGACGAGGATCACCATTCCGATCAGGCTCATGGTGTTGAGGCCCGCCCCCGTGAGCACCAGGGCCAGCACCGCACCGATCACGGCAAGCGGCACCGCCATGAGGATCGTGAAGGGATGCACGAAGGACTCGAACTGCGCCGCGAGGATCATGTACACCAGGAGCAGCGCCAGCCCGAAGGCGAAGGCCAGATCGCTGAACGAGCGCCGCATTTCCTCGTTCTCGCCGCCCACCTCCAGCCGGTGGTTAAAGGGAGGCGTCAAATCAGCCATGGCTGTCTCGACCGCCGTGATCGCGCCCCCCAGCCCACCCGACGCCACATCGGCGTAGACCGTGACGACGCGTCCCTGCTCCTCGCGCCGGATCTCGGCCGGGCCCAGCGTCTCCTCGACCGTGGCCAGGTTCCCCAGCGGCACCTCGCCCACGCGCAGGTCCCTCAGCGTCGCGGGGTCGTGGCGCAGGTGTTCCGGCAGGCGGACCATCACCGGAATCTTGCGGTCGAACTCGATGAATTCGGTGGCCTGCGCGCCCAGCATGGCGGTCTGGATGGTCGTGGCGACCCCATTGGTGGCGATTCCGTACCTGGCGGCCGCCTCGGGGTCGATCTGGACCTGGAACTGGGGCCGCCCCCGCTCCGCCCCGACCCGGACGTTCCGGATCTCCGTCACCCCGGACAGCCTCTCGCGCACCTGTTGCGCGAAGCCGTGAGCCAGGTCGAGGTCCGGACCGAAGATCCTTACGGCAATGTCCGCCTCGCTGCCCCCTAGCAGCCGTCCGAGCGCGGTCGCCTGTCCCGTCTCGAAGGTGAGGGCGCCCTGCGGGAAGCCGGCGGCCGCGCTCTGCACCCTGTCAACGACGTCCTCGGTTCTGGCTCCGTCCTCCAGGCGGATCTGCAGCGTTGCCGTGTGCAGTCCCGCCGTGGCGCCCTCTTCCCTCATGGCCTGGACGTCGCGTCCGATGTGGCTGAAGACCGCGGCAACCCCCTCGTCCCGCAGGAGTTCCGTTTCGAGCCTGGTGGCGGCATCGGCCGTCGCTTCCAGACGCGTCGATTCGTCGAGTTCCATCCGCACGGTGAAGGCGCCCTGGTCCACGTCCGGGAGCAGATCCCGGTCGAGAGTCACGGCCAGCGCGACGCTGCCGCCCAGAGCGCCGGCCGCGATCACGAGCACCGTCGCGCGGCGCTCCAGCGAGACGGCCAGGACCCCGTGGTACCACCGCGCAAAGACGTTGAAGGCCCGGTCGAAGATCCCCAGGAACGGCGAGAAGAGGAAGGACAGCACCTTGCCGATGATCTCCATCCAGAAGCGGAAGAGCTGCAGGACGATCGAAACCGGCAGCTTTATCGCCGCGAAGGGGAGGAGAAGCAACAGGCGGAAGAACCGGTTGCACCAGCTCGCCAGTCTCCAGAGTACACGCGGGAGAAACGCTTCGGGCGGAAGCTCGGCGACCGGGGCTTCCCTCTCTGGCGCGTCGGCCGGCGCGGGCGCGTCGGCTCCGAGACCGCCGAAGCGGGCCGCCATGGTGGGCAACAGGGTGAGCGCCACCGCCAGGCTCGCCAGGAGTGAGAACGCCACCGCGAGCGAAAGAGCGCCGAAGAGCTCCCCGGCGACGCCCTGCACGTAGATGATGGGGCCGAAGACCGAGATCGTGGTGAGCGTCGAAGCCGTGATCGCGCCCTGCACCTCCTCCGCCCCGAGCGCCGCAGCCTCCAGCGCCCCCAAACCCGATTGCCGGTGCCTGAAGATGTTCTCGAGCACGATGATCGAGTTGTCGACCAGCATCCCGACCCCGAGAGCAAGGCCGCCGAGGCTCATGATGTTGAGGGACACACCGAAGGCGTCCATGAGCGCAAAGGCCCCGATCACGGAGATGGGGATCGCCAGCGCGATGGCGACCGGGTAGCGGGGATCCCTGAGGAAGAAGAAGAGCACGACAAAGGCCAGCAGTCCGCCGAGCATCAGCGCCTGCGCCACGTTGCTGATCGACTCGTCGATGAAGATCGCCTGGTCGTACGCGATTTCGGCCGAGAAGTCGGGGTACTGTTCCTTGAGCAGCTCGAGGACCTCGCGGACCTGCTCCGATACGCGGACCGTGTTGGCGCCGGACTCCTTGAAGACCAGCAGTCCCACCGACTCGGCGCCGTTGTAGCGGGCGATCTCCTGCCGGTCGGCAAAGCCGTCGATGACCATCGCGACATCGCGGACACGGACCTGGCGGAAGCCGGGGTCTTCGTCGCCGCCGCCGGCGCCAGCACCCCCACCGCTACCGACCTGCTGCCGCCCGACTACCACGTCGCGAATCTCCTCGACGTCCTGGAACTCTCCCAGGGTGCGGAGCGGGTAGCGGTAACGTCCCTGCAGGATGGTGCCGCCCAGCGAGGAGTAGTTGGCGCCGTCGATCGCGCTGACCACCTCCGACGCGCTGACTTCGTAGGCATCGAGCAGCGGGGGCTGGTACTCCACGTGGATTTCGCGGTCCAGGCCGCCGGTCACGGAGGCCTGCGCGACCCCGTCGAGCTGCTCGAGGCGCCGCCGGAAGACCCTCTCGGCGATCTGCTTGTTGTGGAGGAGGCCGCTGCCGCCGGTCAGCGAAACCGCCATGACCGGGTCCGATTGGGGATCGACCCGCAGTATGGTCGGGCGGCTCGCGCCATCGGGCATGCCGTAGCGGATGTTGTCGAGGCGCTCCCGCAGGCTGAGCGCCGCGAAATCCATGTTGGTGCCCCACACGAAGCGGAGCGTAACCAGGCTCACCCCGTCCTGCGAGACCGAAGTCACCTTCTCCACCCCGGCCACCGCGGCGGCCTGCCGCTCGACCGGTTCCGTGACGAGCCGTTCGATCTCCGCCGGCGCCACGTCCGGGTAGCTCGTGTAGACGATCAGCCGCGGGAAGCTGATCTCCGGCAGCAGGTCGATCGGCAGGCGCGTCCAGGAGATACTCCCCAGGAGCACCACCGCCAGAATGAGCATGGCGACCGCGACCGGCCGCTTGGTGCAGGTTCTGGAAACGGACATGGCTCAATTCCCTCCCGGTACGGTCTCGATGCCCAGTTCCTCGCCCACGATGCCCACCGTCTGGTAGAGGTCGAGAAGGGCAAGGGCGAAGGCGTAACGCTGGTCGATGAGGTCCCTGCGTTGGGTCGCCTCCTCGGCGATGGCCGACCTGAGCGGCTGGATGTCCACAGTCGCGAGCTGGTATTCCTCCTGCATGATCTGTAGGCGCTCGCTGGCGATCTCAAGGGCCCTTTCGCGCTGCTGCAAGGTCGCCCAGGTCGTGGTCAGTGAAGCGTAGCGGGTCCTGATGTCCAGCTCCAGCTGCATTTCGGCCTGCCGCAGGCTCTCGTTCGCGTTTCGCAGGTCGATCCGGCGGCTGGCCGTGCCGTACGATCGCTGGAAGCCGTCGAAGACGGGGATCGAAAAGCTGAAACTCCAGTTCGCGGTGCCGCTCGTACTGTTTCCTGGCCTCAGATCGAAGATGGCCGCATTCCCGGTCTCATAGGAGCTTCGGCCCCAGTTGGTGCTCGCGCTGATCCTGGGCCACCATTGGGTCTGGTCGGCCCGCAGCTGCGCGCGGCTGATCTGCACCTGGGCCTCCTGCGCGCGCAACGTCGGGTTTTCTGCCAACGTCCGCGCAACGAGGCTCTCAATATCCAGCGACGCCGGATCGAAGGGCTCCGGCAGAGTCTCGGCGACATCCAGTGACACCAGGGACGGGTCACCGATGGCCACGCGCAGGTTGAGAAGTGTGATCTCCACCCTCCCCTCGACCTCCCTCAGCGCCGCGCGTTGCTGCTCGACATCGAACTCGCGCGCGAGGAGGTCGGGGCGGCGGTCGAGCGCAAGCTCGAAGCGCCTCTCGGTGAACTGCAGGTCGCTCTCCCTGTCCGCCAGGAGTTCGGACTCGAGCGCCACCCGGGCCTTCTCGCGCAGCACACTCAAAAACCGGTTCTGCACCTGGGCGAGGATGCCATCCAGTTCCACCCTTGCGTTCAGCCTGCTGACCCGTACCTCGGCGTGGATGCGCTCCCGGTCGCGCAGTCGCCTGCCCCCGTCAAAGATGTCATAGCTCAGATTCAGACCGGCGAAGGCATCGGAGGAACCTACCCAGGTCGGGTTCGAACTCTCCGTGGGCCTCCCCTCGAAGTCGCGATAACTGGTCTGTCGTTGAAAGTTCTGTCCGGTCGAGTAGCGGGCACTCACGGTGGGCAGAAACGCCGCCCAGGCCTGCCGGGACCGGGCGCCAAGCAGCTCCAGCCGGTTGATGGCCTGGCGGTACTGGGGATTGTGTTCGGTGGCGAGGGTCAGCGCCTCCTGGAGCGTCAGGACCCTCACCCCGGGGTCCCGCTGCATCTCCTGGGCGGACAGCGCGGTTGCGTTCGCGGCCGCGGCGCCGAGCGTTGCCGCCAGCAGCGTTGCCACCGCCCAGGCCACGTTCAGCCGTCCCGCGAACACGGGGCTGCGGTTTCGCCTTGACTGCACCGTGTCGAATTGCTCTCGGCCATTCGTTGCAGAACTCATCGCGTGGGCCTTCCCCCGGCCGCCGCCACGTCCTCGACCAGCTGGACGGCGGCGTCGTGAATGATGGACTGATGGCCGTCGATGAGGACGGTCCATCCCGGCTCCACCCATTCCTGGCTGCCCGGCTCCCCGAGGAGTTCGACCAGGGTCTCGTTCATCCGGCCGAGCGGAACGTAGATCCACTTGGCCCTGCCGTCCTGTTCGACGAAGAGGTGGGAGCGGCGGTCCTCGGTCTCGCGGATCGCGGACCGGGGCACCAGGACCACGTCCGGGACCTGGCGGGCCTCCAGGCGGGCGTCCGCGTACATGCCGGGCCGGATGCGGCCGTCCGGGTTGGGAAGCAGGACCGTGACCCGGGTCGTGTTGGTCTGCAGGTCGACCACGGGGTTGATGTACTCGATCCGGCTGGTGAAGGTGGTGTCCGGCATGGCCGAGAAGACCATCGAGGCCCCGCGCCCCTCCTCCAGGTTCACCACCGCGGTCTCCAGCACCGACACCGACACCTTGATCGGGTCGATGGTGACCACCGTGAGGAGCTCCGTCCCCCCGCCCACGTACTGCCCCTCGACGACCTTCAGATCCGCGATCCTGCCTGCGAAGGGCGCCGTGATCCGGGTCTTCTCCATTTCGATTTCGGCGCGGAGCACGTTGACTTCGGCCTCCGAGACCCCGGTGAGAACCCTTGCCCGCTCGGCCCGGGCCGCCCGCAGCTCCGGATCCTCGATCAACTCGTCCTGTAGCAGCCGGACTTCGTATTCGACCTGCGCCCTCTGCAGGGCAGCCCGGCGGTCCCCCAGGTTGAGGGCGTAGTCCGTGGTGTCGATCTGGATGAGCAGTTGCCCGCCCCGCACCTCCTGGTTCTCGCGTACGCGGATGGATTGCACGATCCCCGGGACCTGGGACGTCACCTTGACTTCCCGCAACGCCTCGGCGCGGGCCTTGGCGATCACCGAGATGCGCAGGGTGTCCCGCACCACGGGGACGCCCACGACCGGCGTGGGAATCTCGGCGTTGAACTGCTGAACGACGGACTCGACCACCTCCAGCTCCGCATCCGACATCTCCGGCTCGTCCTCCGTCTCGTCGGACGCGGGCCGCATGCGATACCAGGCGCCCCAGGTGAGGCCGCCCAGGATGATGAGTACTGTCAGAAGTCCAAGGGTGGTTCGCGATTGTGACATCTCTCAAGCTCCGTTCTGTTTTCCAGCCGGTTTTGCGCCCTGTGGCCGCGTGCGGCCGGGACTGCCCATTCATCCACACCTACTGTTCTGATATCGCCGGGGTGTCAACGGTTGCCCCGCGGCAGGCGTTCAGCCAGGTCCGTCCCCGCCGTAGCGCCGGTGCACGTAGTCCCCCAAAATCTCCTTGAACTCATCCACGATGCGGTCGCCCTTGAGCGTTCGCAGGTGTGCCCCGTCCATGTAGACCGGGGCTTTCGGCTCCTCGAAGTTGCCGGGGAGCGAGATGCCGAGGTCCGCGTGCTTCGACTCACCCGGACCGTTCACCACGCACCCCATCACCGCGACCTTGAGGTCCTCGACGCCGCGGTAGGTGCGCCTCCATTCGGGCATGCGGCGGCGGATGTGGCCCTGGATGTCCTCCGTCATCTCCTGGAAGAAGGTGCTGGTCGTGCGGCCGCACCCCGGGCAAGCGGTCACCTGCGGCTCGAAGCTGCGGATCTCCAGCGACTGCAGGATCTGCTGCGCGATCTGCACCTCTTCGGTGCGGTCGCCCGCCGGGCGCGGCGTGAGCGACACGCGGATCGTGTCCCCTATCCCGTCGAGGAGGAGCGGGGCGAGCGCGACCGAGGTGGCCACGATCCCCTTCGACCCCATCCCGGCCTCGGTGAGGCCCAGATGTAGCGGGTATTCGGTGAGGGGGGCCAGCTGCCGGTACACGAGGATGAGTTCGCGCACCCCCGAGACCTTGGCGCTCAGCACGATCCGGTCGCGGCCCAGTCCCGTTTCCTCGGCCAGCTCGGCGGACATGGTCGCGCTCTTGACGATCGCGTCCCGCAGGACCTCGCCGGCGTCCTTCGGGTTCCGGCGGCGGCCGTTCTCGTCCATCATCTGAGTGAGGAGGCGCTGGTCGAGCGAGCCCCAGTTCACCCCGATGCGCACGGCCTTGCCGTTCTCCATGGCGATGCGCACGATCGCCTGGAAGTTCTCGTCGCGGCGGCTCGTGCCGACGTTGCCCGGGTTGATCCGGTACTTGTGGAGGAGCGCGGCCGCGCGGGGATGGTCGCGCAGCAGGATGTGACCGTTGTAGTGGAAGTCGCCGACGATCGGGACGGTGCAGCCCAGGTCGGCGAGGCGCTCGAAGAGCTCGGGGACGGCGGTGGCGGCGTACTTGTTGTTCACCGTGACGCGCACGATCTCGCTGCCCGCGTCGGCCAGCGCCTTGACCTGCGCGGCGGTGGAAGCCGGGTCGGCGGTGTCGGTGTTGGTCATCGACTGCACGACGACAGGGTTGCCGCCACCCACCTTCACACTGCCGATGTCGACCTCGATCGACCGTCTGGCCACTGAGTTCCACTCCTTTGTCACGATCTCCATTGCAGAAAGCTACCGACGCGGCGGGAAGGGCAACAAGGCGGGGGCGGCGGTGGGCGCCGTCCTTGCACCGGGCCCCTGGGCGGGGAATATTGGGCAGGCACAGTGGCGCGACGCTGTTTGCTCGCGCTCCCCATTCCAGGAAGTCGGGAAGGTAGAACCATGAGAACTGCAACAATCCTCCCTCGCTGCACCATGGCGGTGGCAGCCGTCCTCCTCGTGTGCGCGCTCGCGGCCCCCGCGTCCGCCCAGGAAGAGAAGCCCACGCTGACCGTAGACGACTACGGCCAGTGGGAGCGCCTGGGCGGCGCGACTCTCTCGCCGGACGGCCGCTGGTTGGCATTCGGGATCTCCCGGGTCAACGACGAGGGCGAGCTCCGGGTGCGCTCCATCGATTCCGATTCGGTGGTGGTGATCCCATTTGCCACGCGCCCCGTGTTCAGCGGCGACAACCGCTGGCTGGCGTATTCTATCGGCGTCTCGCCCGATCAGCGCGAACGGATGCAGGAGCAGCGGCAGCCCGTCCGCACCAGGCTCGGCCTCCTGGACTTCCAGACGGGTGAGCAGGAGACCATCGACGACATCCAGTCCTTCACCTTCTCGGAGGATGGGCGCTACCTGGCGCTCAGGCGCTACAAGCCCCAGGAGAAGGAGTCGAGCGGCGTGGACGTGGTCGTGCGGGCGATGGCGGACGGGTCGACGCTGAGCTTCGGCAACGTCGCGCAGATGTCGTGGCAGGACGAGGGGTCGCTGCTGGCCATGACGATCGACGCCGACGACCGTGTCGGCAACGGCGTCCGGCTCTACGAACCCGCGACCGGCCGGCTGCGCTCGCTGGACACGGACGAGGCCGCGTACCGTCACCTGCGGTGGCGTGAGGAGTCGGCCGACCTGGTGGTGCTCAAGACGTACAGCGACGAGCAGCACGAGGACACCGCGCATGTGGTGATGGCCTGGCGGGACCTGGACGACGGCGACGGCACCTCCTTCGTGCTCGACCCGCGCGAGGACGAAGGCGTGCCGGCCGGTTCCCGGGTGACGGAGCACCGCATGCCGAGCTGGTCGGAGGACGGGGGCACGATCTTCCTGGGGCTCCAGGACCGCAAGCCGGTTGAGAACGCCGAGGATGAGGGGGAGGACGAGGAAGAGGGTGAGGAGGAGGAGGAAGAAGGCGAAGGCGACGAGGAGGGTGAAGGCGACGAGGGCGAAGGTGAGGGCGAGGAAGAGGAAGGCCCCCCCGCCAGACGCGGCGCCGAAGAGGAAGAGGATCCCCCGGGGGTCGAGATCTGGCACTCGAAGGATGTCGACCCCGTGCCCCAGCAGCGGGTGCGGGAGACCCAGTTGAGACGGCTGAACCACATCGCCCGCTGGGGGCTCGACGACGGCAGCTTCCTGCAGCTGGGCGGAGACCACGCGGACGGTGCCTCCATCGTGGCGGACGGCCGGTACATGCTCGCCCGCGACGAGACCCCCTACGATGTCGACGCGATGTTCCGGCAACAGTTCGTCGACCTCTACGTCGTTGACGCCGCCACTGGCCAGCGGGACCTGGTTCGGCCCAGGATCTTCGGAGGCGCCTCGGCGAGCCCGGGCGGCCGCTACCTCATGTGGTTCGAGGGCGACGACTACTGGACCTACGACCTGCAGAGCGGCGAGACGCACAACATCACCGAGGGCGTGGACGGCACCTTCGTCAACCTCGACGTGACCCCGACGCGGGAGCAGATGCCCAGCTTCGGCACCTCCGGCTGGCTGGAGGACGACGAGGCGGTTCTGATCAACGACAAGTGGGACGTGTGGGAGATCCAGCCCGACGGCTCGGGCGGCAGACGACTCACTCCGGGCGCCGAAGACGAGGTGCTGTACCGGCCGATACGCATTGACCGCGAAGCCGACGCCTTCGACCCGGACGAGCCCATCTACTACTCGACCTACGGCGAGTGGACGAAGAAGGCTGGCTTCGCACGCGCCCGCCCCGGCCGCACCCCCGAGCAGCTGATCTGGGAAGATGCGAGCATCGGAGGCTTCGGCGGGATCCAGAAGGCGGAGGACGCCGACGTGTTCGTCATCCGCAAGGAGCGCTTCGACGATTCACCCGACTACTTCGTCACAGGCAACGACGACCTGAGCGATCTGCGCCAGGTTACGAACACCAACCTCTTCCAGGCCGACTACGCCTGGGGGCGCACACAGCTCGTCGACTACGAGAACGAGTGGGGCCGCCGGCTTCAGGGCTTTCTCACCTATCCGGCCGACTACGAGGAAGGCCAGCAGTACCCCATGATCGTATACCACTACGAGCTGATGTCACGGGGCCTGCACCGCTATGTGATTCCGGACGAGACCAACTATTACAACGTCCAGGCGTGGAGCCACGAGGGCTACTTCGTCCTGCAGCCGGACATCGTCTTCCGCAACCGGGATCCGGGGCGGTCCAGCGTCCAGACGCTGCGTCCGGCGGTGGCCGCCGCGGTCGAGACGGGGATGATCGACCCCGAACGGGTCGGGCTGATCGGGCACTCGTGGGGAGGCTACCAGACGGCCTTCTTCGTCACGCAGGACACGACCTTCGCGAGCGCGGTGGCGGGCGCGCCGCTGACGAACCTCATGAGCATGTACCTGTCGTTCTACTGGAACTCGGGGGGCACCGACGCGCGCATCTTCGAGATCAGCCAGGGACGGATGATGGGGCCGTGGTGGGAGGACTACGAGTCGTACGAGGCGAACTCACCCGTCCACAACATCCAGAATATGAACACGCCGTTGCTCATGATGTTCGGCAGCGAGGACGGGGCCGTCGAGTTCAACCAGGGCGTCGAGTTCTACAATGCGGCCCGGCGCCTGGGCAAGGACATGGTGCTGCTGGTCTACGACGGAGAGAACCACGGCCTCAGGCGCGAGCCCAACCAGAAGGACTACCGCAACCGCATCATGCAGTGGTTCGGCCACTACCTGAAGGGTGAGCCGGCGCCGGACTGGATCACGAAGGGGCTGTCCTACATCGAGCAGAAGGACGGGTTGCAGCGGAAGCGGCGGCCGATCAGCTAGCGGTCGGCGGGGCGCTGCGCGGCGGGGGGGGGCGATTGGCCCCCCCCCCCGCCGCCTCATTTCAGCGAGCGGGTCAGCCGCTCAGTTGCCGTAGATCGTGCCGCAGGGCTGGTCTCGCCCGGTCCCCAGTTCGGGACGGGCCAGACACTCGTTCTGCGGGAAGGGAAGCTGCAGGAACACGACGTGGTTGTCGCGCGCTCTGGGCAGCGCGTCCGTGCGACCGTACTGCCGTGCGTCCAGGTAGGTGAAGCCACCCTCCAGCGTGAGCGACATGAACTTGTTGTAGAGGATCTCGTCGAGAACTGCTGCGTCGTTGCCGGGATCCTCGAAGGGCGCCAGGCCGTGAGCGGCGCGGATGATGTTCACGTCGTCGATGGCCGTCTGACGGTCACCGGACCCGAGGGCCGCCTCGGCGTGAATCAGGATCAGCTCCTCGTTCCGCACCCACGGCACCGGCGAGTCCTGTCTGGTGTAGATCGTGAACTTCTCCGTGACGTCGATTCCCAGCAGTGAAAAGACCTGGGACTGGACCTCCGTTTTGCTGGTGGCGCGGTCGTCGGGAGAACCATCCGGCTTCATCTGTGCATCCGCCAGGAAACGGGGATGCGCATAGTGGCTCGCCACCGAGAAGAACGAATTGGAAGCGTCGCCCGGGTTGGTGCTGTAGTTGTGATAGAGTCCGTTGGTGAGATCGCCGCCGGGGTTCATGAACGAACCTGCCAGCGCGGTCATCGCCTGGCCCCACTCGCCGTTGTACTTGTGGTAGCGGGCTTTCAGCGCGCGGTTCAGCTGGATGAAGTCGGCCGGGCTGGAGAATCCGGCGTATCCGCTGGTCAGTCCGAAGGGGAAGGTGCTTCCCGCGCTGGACAGGTGGGTTTGCGCTTCGTCCAGGAGCTGGTGGATGCGTGCGTACACCTGGTCCTCGCTCACGATGGGCGACAGCTCGTCACCCGGGTCGGCGGGCGGGTCCAGCGCCGCGCCGAACGAGGTGTGCATGATGATGATGTTCCAGAGCGACTGGGCCGCCACCGTCTTCGCGAAGCCCCGGATCGCGTTCTTGTCCGGCTCGGCGATCGCCTCTACGGCGTCCACCGCATCGAGCAGCACCTGGATGTTCTTGAGGCTGGAATACCCCCAGAACGCGCCGCCGTTCACCGGGTCGAGGGGGCCAATCAGGCGGTTGGTGGTCGTGCGGGGTTCCTCGGGGCGAAGGTCGTAGGCCTCGCGTCCCCAGATGCCCAGGTAGAGCACCCGCGACGAGGTGTTGCCCCGCGCGGTCGCCATGAGGTTCTGGGCCGCCGCCACCACGCTGTTGACGGTGGGGTTGGTGGTCAGGTCCTCCACGCTCGGGTCGTTGAAGTTGGGCACGATGAGGTCGGAGCATCCCGCGCTTCCCAGCACGAGCGCCAGCACTGCCGCGCCTGTGGTCTTCGTATTTCGTCTGAATCCTGTGTTCATTTTTCGTTATCTCCCTGGCCTGCGCCGGTCAGAAGCCCATGTTGACGGAGAACCAGAGGCTCCGGCTCGGTGGGAAGGGCGCCACGTCGAGGTTCCGGGCGATCGCCTCCGAACCGAAGTTGCTCACCTCGGGATCCATGCCCTTGTAGCCGGTGAAGGTCAGGACATTTCTACCGCTCAGCGTGAGAGTGACGTTGCCCACACGGTCCCAGAGCATGCTGGTGAAGCGATCGGGCACTGCATAGTTGACTGTCACCTCCCTCAGCTTCAGGAAGGTGGCGTCCTCCAGCCAGACGCTGGTGATCTTGCTCGGGTAGACGCGCAGCCGGAAATCGCCGAGCGACTCGCCGGGCATGCAACCCGGATCCGTGCACGCGTCGGCGTAGTCGGCCGCGTTCTTGCTCAGGTCGTACAGCCAGCCGGTCAGGTTGGCCACCGTGCCGCCCTGCTGCCAATCCCAGAGCATGTAGGCGCTGATGTCTCCGAAGCGCAGGTCGTTGCCGAACCCGACGCGGAAGTCGGGGTTGGCGTCGCCCAGCACCACGATGATCCTGTCGCCCACCTCACAGGGTCCGCCGCAACGGGGGTCGTTGGTGACATTCGCCGTGTCGCGGCCGTGGAACGCCGACGGCGACACGCCCTCGGTGATCTGGAAGCCGCCGAGGGCCGTGCCGAAACCACCCGCGCGGAACTCGGGCACGGGCAACTCGACGATCTCGCTCCGGTCCATGGAGAAAGTCGCGCTGCTGGTCCAGCTGAAGGACGATGTCGTCACCGGGAAAACCGTGAGTCCGGCCTCGACGCCGCGGGTCTGCATCACCCCGCCGTTGAAGATCTGGGTGCTGAAACCGGTCGACGGGGGAAGCGCCCGCTGCAGGAGCAGATCGGTGATCTCCTTCTCGTAGACCGTCAGCTCGACGGTGGCCCGGTCCCCCAGCAGGGTGGCGTCGGTCCCGAACTCGATCTCGCGCTGCCTCTCGGGCTTCAGGTCGGGTGCGACCGTGGTCCCCGAGACCGAGAAGGTCTGCAGTCCGCCGATGTTGCCCGTGTTCAGGGTGCTGAACTTCTGGCCGTACAGCGGCTGGTTGCCCGACTGGCCGAAGGCGGCCCGGAGTTTCAACTCGTCCACGAGCCCGGGCGCCAGCCCGGGAAAGCGGTACGATGCCGCGGCCTTCGGATAGTAGAAGAGCGACGCCGGCTCCGCGTTGTTGCTGCTCTGGTCCGCCCGGATCGCGCCGGTGAGCAGAAGCCGGTCGCCCACCAGGAACTCCTCCTGGATGAAGTAGCCGAAGTCCTTGACCCGCTGCCGGTTCTGGCGCACCGAGAGATCGGTGCCGTCGTCGGCGTTGGAGAGCCCGGCGACGAGGTTCCTGGCCGCGATCCGCGAGACGTCGAGGTCGCGTTCCTCGTACTGGAGTCCCGCGGACAGCGTCGACCTGAACTGGTCGTGCGTGTATGTGTGCACCGCGTTGGTGCTCACATTGACGAAGCGGCTGGCCGCGTCGCCCTTCACCGAGGTGCCCGGCAGCCCGTCGTCCGGCTCGAACTGCAGCTCGGGAGGACTGAAGATCGTGTTCTGCTGGGTGAAGAAGTCGACTCCCCCGTTCGCGACGAAGCGCAGTGCATGCGGGCCCGACACGAACGCATCCCATGACAGGTTGGCCGCGCCGATGAAGCGGTACACGTTCTCGTCGTTGACCGCGTTGGCCGCAGTCTCCAGGATGTTGCTGTTGGCGAAGGGATTGTCGGGCCAGGTGCCGTCTTCCCGCTGCCGCAGGTCGATGAACGACGGTGTGGAAGGCAGCGTCATCCAGTAGCTGATGCTCCGGTTGTCGTTGTTGGTGAAGCCGCGTGCGGTCTTGGTGTGCAGGGCCGTCGTGCTGAGCCGCAACAGCACCGAAGAGCCGATGCTCTGGTCCACGTTCAGCTTGATGGACTGCTTGTCGTACCCGGTGTTGGTGACGATGCCGCCATCGTGCTTGACCAGCCCCGACACGTAGTAGCGCGTCGACTCGTTCCCCCCGTTCACGCTCAGCGCGCTCTCGTAGGAGAGGGGCGTGTTCCCGGCCAGGTATTCCTCGTGGTCGTAGAAGGCGCCGGACGAGTAGAAGTTGGCCGCATTGGGGCCGAAGGCGTCGACCGCGTCCTCCATCGTGTCGAACTTGCGCAGCCCGAGATCGTTGGACTTCTGGAAGACCCCGAAGCGCTGGGTGAAGTTGAACCGGGGAGCGCCCACCAGGCCGCGCTTGGTGGTGATCAGGACCACTCCGTTGGTGGCCTTCGAGCCGTAGATCGCCGACGCCGACGCCCCCTTGAGGATCTCGATGCTCTCGATGTCGTTGGGGTTGAGGTCGGCGATCCGGTTCGGCGCGTTGTCCTGCTGTCCCCCGCGCACCGGGTTGCTCGACGAGACCGTAACCACATGCACGTTCGACGCGATCTCGTCGTTGCTGACGACCACGCCGTCGACGACGTAGAGCGGGCGGTGGTCGCCGATGATCGACGAGGTGCCGCGCAGCTGCACCTGGATGCCGCCGCCGGGGGCGCCGTTGTTGGCCTGCACGTTGGCGCCCGCGACGCGGCCCTGCAGGGCCTGCTCGAAGCTCGAGACGGGAGCGCGCGTAAGGTCGTCGGCGCTGACCGTGGCCACCGCGTTGGCGAGGTTCTGGCGACGCACGCCGGTCGCCTGCCCGGTGACGACGATCTCGTCGAGGTTGAGCACGTCGCGCTCAAGCTCGATGGGGACGTTGGTCTCCCCGGCGGCCACGGTAATCTCGACGTTGCGGTAGCCGATGATCCGCACGTTGAGCTGCTGCTCGCCGGCCGGAAGCTCGAGGGTGAAGTTCCCCTCGTCGTTGGAATAGGTGTGGGTCGTGGTGCCCTCAAGGTTGATCAGCGCGGATACGACCGGGACTTCGCCACCCACTTCGGTGACCTTGCCGGTCACGGTGCGGGTCTGGGCGGAGAGGGCGGGTGCCCCGAGTAGGAACGCGCCAAGCAGGAGGAGGGGGATCGAACGGGTAAGCCGGTGTGTCATGAGGACCTCCCTGGTTCCGAACCGGCAATGGCCCGCCTGGTGGCCCGGCGTCTACCGGAATCTGTGCGGGCCGGTACTACGGAATAGCAGGGCAATGTAGTGCGGGGGGGCGGATTGGCAAGTGGGGAGAGGGAGGGGACACGATGGTGGGACCGGCCATGTCTGTTTTCGGCGACATGGCTCCCCGTGATGGGTCGAAGCGCCCCTCAGCGCAGCGTGCGCCTCACCACATCGAGGCCTTGAAGGCTTCGGTTCTCCCGCGCGTAATCCAAAGGGGTTCGGCCGTCATCGTCGAGAGCGGCGAGATCGGCGCCGAGGCGCAGCAGCACGGGGAACACGGCCGGGTTGGATTGCGCCGCGAGATGGAGGGAGGTGCGGCCCAGGTCGTCGCGCGCGTTCAGGTCCGCGCCGACGGTCACCAGAAGCTCCACGACCGGCCTGTTGAGATTGCCCGACGCCGCTTCGTGCAGCGGAGTGCTCCCTGATCTGGTTCGCGCGCTCAGGTCCGCGCCGCCGTCCAGCAACACCTGCAGGACGGCGGGGCTGGAATTCCCTGCCGCCGCCAGGTGAAGTGCGGTTCTGCCGCCGGCGCCACGGGCATGCAGATCGGCGCCGGCCTCGAGGAGGGCAGCGACAGCCTCGGGGTTCCCATTGTGCGCGGCGGCTTCCAGCAACGGCGTCTGACCTCCGTCCGCACGTGCGTTCGCGTCCGCTCCGGCCCGCAGGAGCAGCGCGATCGTGGCAGAGTCGCGGGCCCCGGCCGCCGCGTAGTGGAGCGGTGTCATGCCTCTCCGGGAGCCCCCGAAACGTCCCGTCGTGCGAGCGTGTACGTCCGCGCCAGCATTCACCAGGACAGCCACGACTTCGGGGTTCGGGTTGGCGGTCGCCTC
>JAPOOQ010000524.1 GCA_026713345.1 Gemmatimonadota bacterium
CCACACGGAGTTCCCCAACGCGGTCTCCACGGAGGGATCGAGGCCGACGAGAAGCTCCAGCAGGGACGCGTAGGCGGCGTTGATCTCCTCCTCGGCGAGGCCCCCGAACCCCAGCACGTCGCGCATCTGGTTCCAGGTCTCGCCCGCGGCTCCGTTCATGGTCATTCCGAGCGCCATGGACGCCGAGAGCGGCGAAAGGAAGAGGTTCGCGTGCGCGTGGTTGGCCTGCTCGAGGAGGCCGAAGGCGAAGTCGTTGCTCGCCCCGATGACCTCGACCTCCGCGGCGGTCAGGGTACGCGGAAGCCGGGTGATTTCGTCTACGCCGGGGGATGGGTCGGTCAGCCATCCGCAGCCCGTTGCGGCGAGGAGGAGGAGGGTAGTCCCCGGAGTGGTGAGCCGGGGGCGGCGCGCGGCCGCATGGGCGCGGTTGGTCGGATCCGGGTGTTCAAGCTTGGTCATTGTCGGCCCCTATGGTTCATTGAACGGTAGCCGGTCTTGCTCGGACAGCAACTTCGCGAAGCTCTCGACCGACGTGAACCAGCACACTATGGCCGCCACGCGGAAGCATCCGGTACCCCACGGCTGAACAGCAGCTTGAAGCCGCCGGTGGCAAGGGACGCTGAAATCTCAGCGGCTGCTTTCCCGCCTTCCAGCCCTGGTAGGTCGAGTATGCCACGGACTTCATGCCGTCTTGGATCGATCAGGATCACCACTGATCGATCACTCTCCTCGTCCAAAGTAAAGGAACCACCGGGACCGGACAACGTGATCCTGGCCAAGGCCCCGGTCCACTCTGGCTGGATGGGCACGGCGAAGGCGAAAGCTCGTGCCCCCTCACCATCGACCACTTGCGGCATTTCGAAATCGAGCGAGTAGAGAAGATCCCCGCCGGAGGTCGTTCCTTCGAGCCTGTAGTCGCCGTCGCCGCGGGGTAGTGAGGGTGGTGCGTCCACCACAAATGCTGGTTCCATGAACAGATCCCCGTCGGGGTTGACACCGCCCCATAGCAGGATCGACCGGGTTGGGGCAGTGCGCTGGGCCGCTTGGGCCTTCCCCACCTCTCTCAGTCGATAGCGCAACGCCGTTGTGAAGCTGTACTCACCGGTCCAATAGGGGACACAGTACGACATGAAGTCGGCGGTGGACGGACCGACCAAATGGCTTCCCTGGAAGTCATAGCCCCATGTGCCTGTTGTCCCATCCGCTTGGGGAAAGTTCGGATCAAGGTCTGCGCGCGCATCGCACGGCGGGTGCAGGAGACTCATGTTGTGCCCGAGTTCGTGAGCCATGACACGCGGGTCAGGTATCGAGAAGCTTGCCCAGCCCGGGGCATATCCCACTCCGCGGGGACCGGTGACGCTCCCCGACATCATCCCCTTGTAGTGGGCGCGCCCTCCCTCCAGGACTCGGATTGCCTCAGTCTGACGGAATAGACTACTGGCGTGGTTGGTCGAGGTCGCGACAGGACCGTGAGCGGTCACGGCGAGATCGCGAACGGGCAGCAGGTTGCGGATATCCAGGAGGAGTTCGTGTTCCTCTGGATTGTCCTCTATGGCCTCGACCAGGTCGATAATCCCCGAGTCGGGAGCTTCAGTCCAGAGGAAGGGAATCAGGGTCAGGTCCAGCGCGGGCATGGCCTGCACCTCCTGCTTCAGCCGCCCGGTCTCGGGAATGCGCTTCTTCACCCCCAGTGACGGATCGACCTCGCCATCCGGATCCACCTCGATCACCATCTCCAATCCCGGCTGCACGACCCATTCCGGAACGAGCACGTTCGCCGACTTCGACAATGACGATTCATCGACCTGGGTTGGGATCGGGTGCGTCTGGTTTGGAATGTCCGTCGTATGCACCTCGCGGCCGTCCACAAAGAATGTTGCGCGTACGGCCGGAATGCCCATGCTGGTTGGTCTCGTCGCGGTTGGAAACACCCGCAACAGAGCTTGCTCGCCAGCAACCAGCGGCGTAGGGAACTCCCTGGACTGCGCCGCCTGCATGAGGTAGGCCGGGGTTCCAGCACAGAGTGCCACTCGCGAATCCTCGACTGCGCCAAGCCACTCCAGAAAGTGAGGATCGGACGGCGCGCAAAGACCCGTTCCGCCTGTTCTCAATCGATGGAGTTGCCGGAGATTCGTCAGACCCACGGGAAGGGGGCCTGAAAGGCGGCTGTTGAGGGAAAGTGCCAGATGCCCCAATCTGGTGAACTCCTCGAACTCGGGGGGCACTGGGCCGGCCAGGTCATTGGAGCTGAGGTCCAGCCACACCAGCTCAGCCAGGTCGCCGAGCTCGCGTGGGATGGGACCCGTCAGGCGGTTCTTGTCGAGTGTGAGTCGGCCAAGACGAACAAGGTTGCCGAGTTCAGGTGGGACGTGGCCCGTCAGGTTGTTTTCGCTCAGGTCCAATAGCGCCAGCCCATCCAGGTTGCCGAGTTCGGCAGGGATGCGACCCGTCAGGCTATTGCGTTCAAGGCCGAGCCGTACCAGTCGAGCAAGATTGCCGAGCTCAGGTGGGATTGGGCCAGTCAGGTCGTTTGCGCCCAGATGCAAATACTGTAGCCAGCCGAGATTGCCGAGTCCGGCAGGGATTGCGTGCCGCAATCGGTTCCCGGAGAGGTCGAGCAACTGGAGTCTGCCAAGATGTCCAAGTTCTCTCGGGATGGGCCCGGTCAGCATGTTGTCGTCGAGGCTTAGTGCTAGCAGACTCGCGAGCGAACCGAAGCTCGTGGGAATCCTGCCGGACAGTTGGTTCGAGGAAAAGTCCAAGCCGCGCAGGGTCTTGAGGCTGTCGAGTTCCTCAGGGATGGGGCCGCTCAGGTGGTTGTCACCCAGGCTCAGATATCGCAATGCGGTCAGCGAGCCGAGTGCCTCCGGAATGCGGCCGCTCAGGCCGTTCCCCCAGAGATCGAGGCGCTCCAGAGCGGCAAGCGCACCGAGTTCCGGCGGAATGTGACCGCTGAGCTGGTTGCGGCGCAGGTTCAATTCCTGGAGCGTGGCCAGTGAACCCAAATCCGGTGGAATGATGCCGGTCAGTGCGTTTTCTTCAAGACTCAACACCCTTAGTTGGGCAAGACGACCAAGTTCCGGAGGGATGGTACCTGTGAGGCGGTTGGAACCAAGGTGAAGGCGGGTAACTCGACCCTCATGATCCACATCCACTCCGTACCAGCCTTGCAGAGGCGTGTCGGTCGTCCAGTTCTCCAGGTTCGCCCAGTTTGGTCCGTCGGTAGCCTCATGGAGTTTGACGAGGATCTCACGGTCGGACAGCGACGCGCACTCTGCCCCGGTTCCTTGATGTGAGGGGATCGCATCCAACCACGACCGGAACGACTCGTCGGATGGAACACAGAGGTCGGTATCCGTAAAGTGGAGCACCCTGAGTGGAACGCGGGTCAGCGACAGCGGCAGCGGGCCGGACAAGTCGGTATGGTCCAATCGCAATTCGGTCATTGGGTTCAGCAGGTGGCCCAGGGAAGGAGGTAGCCGCCCGACGAGCCCATTGCGAGCGAGGTCCAGGTGTGACACTCGTCCCAGCGAATCCGCAGTGATTCCGTGCCAGCCATCGAGGGCGGGATCCACGAGCCATCCATCGGAGTGGGTCCAATCTCCACCCCCGGCCGATTCGTACAACGTGGCGAGTCCTTCCATGTCTGCTTCGTTGCAGTAGGGGCCGTCACCGACAACCCTGACCCCGTCCAACCACTCCAGATAGATCTCGACGCCTGGCACGCAGAGGCCCTCGTTGTCCTGTATTCCCAGAAGGCGAAGTGCATCCAGCTGCAGAATTGTTCTGGGCAGTGGTCCGCGAAGGTTGTTGTTCTGTAGCCGGAGGTGACCGAGATTCGTGAGTTGGCCGAGTTCCGAGGGTATCCGACCTGTGAGTTGGTTCGAGAGCATCCAGAGAACGGTCAGGGCGGATAGCTCTCCCAACTCCGGTGGGATCGGACCGGTCAGTTCATTGAACTGCAATTCCAGCGATGTCAGCCGTGAGAGGCTGGCCAGCTCCGGTGGAATGGAGCCCGTCAAGTTGTTGCGGGACAACGATAGTCGCGTAAGCTTGACGAGACGGGACAGTTCCGCCGGAACAGGGCCGCCCAAGCTGTTGGAGTGTAGGATCAGGCTTGTCAGGTCGGTGAGGCTGGCGAGTTCCGCGGGAATAGTGCCGGTCAGGTTGTTGCCAGCGAGATCGAGCGTTTCCAGTGCTGTGAGTCTGCGAAGTTCCGGGGGGATGTAGCCATCCAACTGGTTGAAGAACAGGTGGAGCGAGGTCAACTCCGTGAGACTACCAAGCTGGGCTGGAATGGGGCCCGTTAGGTTGTTTCGGCATAGACTCAGGTCAATCAGGCCGGAAAGTTTTCCGAGTGCCGGCGGAATTGGGCCCTGCAGCCTGTTCCAGCACAGATCCAGGTCTTTCAAGCTGCCGATTCGTCCCAGCTCCGGGGGAATTGGGCCGATCAAGTTGTTGTTGGAGAGATTGAGTGTCCGCAACTCGTCAAGGAATGCCAATTCCGATGGGATCCGTCCCCTCAGTCCATTGGAGGAGAGTTGGAGGGCCGTTACGCTGCCTGCAGCGGACGCGACACCCTCCCATAGGTCGAGCGGATCGTCACTCAGCCAGTTGTCGTTCCTGAGCCAATGCGGTCCGCTCGTTGCCTCGTAGAGTGCCACCAGGGCGGCCCGATCAGGGTCGGTCGGCACTGTCACGGTAGTGCCCAGGGAGATGGAGAGATCCCCGGAATCCCAGGCGGTCGCGGTGACGACTGCAGTGCCGGGCGCGACCGCCGTAACCGCTAGTTTGCTCGTCGACAACGACGTTGTCGCGATCGTTGTGTCGGAACTCTCTGCGCTGAACCGCAGCGGGAGTTGGTCCGGGTCTCTGAAATGGGCCAGAAGGTCGATCTCAATACCCGCACCGGGGAGCAGGGGCAACGGGCGGAGGGAGTTGGTAGCCACCGGTGGCCGGTTCGGCACGGTGACTCGGAAGCTCTCGGCGGCGGAGAGGCTGCCGGGGTCCGAAGCCGCGACGGTGATCTCGGTGGCTCCCGGTGCCACTGCGCGCACCGTGAGCCGGTGGTGGGCCACGGAGCTGGCCACAACATCCTCGCCCGATGTTGCTACATCGAAGGTCAGGGTATCTCCGTCCGGGTCGGTGAAGTGTACCGAGAGATCGATGGTGACGATGTCGTCCTTGAAGAGATGATGGTCGGGAATGGAATCCGTCACAAGCGGTGGCCGATTCGGTACCGTGACGGTGAAGCTGTGCGAAACGGAGAGGCCGCCAGCGTCGCGGGCGGTAACCGTGATCTCGGCCTCCCCCTGCGCCACGGCCATGACGCTGAGCGTGTCGTCGGATAGCAGGGCGGTCGCCACGCCCTCGGCAGAAGTCTCAACGGCAAATGTCAGCGGGTCCCCGTCGGGGTCGCTGAAATGCGCCGAGAGGTGGATGGCGACCGTGTTACCGACCACAAGCGTCCGGGCTGGAATCGGTGCTGTCACCATCGGTCGCTGGTTGGGTTGTGGCTCTACGGGGTCATCGCCGCATGCCAAGGCCCACAAGATGAGGAGTCCCGTCGTGCCCATTCCCCGTCCGGCGCGTGATCGGTCACGAAGCCGAGTGGTTGTCATGGTGGATTCTCCCCCGGAGCCCTTGAGGGCTTTCGCAATGAACTTGCTGTGGGTCACCCCAATCCGTATGTCGACGGGTGCCTGCCGATCCTGTACTCAACTTCGTCGCCCGACCGGGCTTATGTCCATGCTCGCCGTCCACGCAGACACCCCTGTCCTCGGTCATGAGGTCCTCACCGACCGGGGACCGGCCTTGACAGTGCAATTTCTGTAGTAACATTAATCATGCGGATCGAGTTCGACGGGGCGAATACCCGACAATCAGCATGAGGACCGCCAATGAACGAGAACGACGGCTCTACGGCCCGAGGTTTTGACCCCGACACAGCCCCCGATCTGTCGAAGGACGGCTGGCCGGAGAAGTTCGCCAAGGCGCCCGTTCGTCGGGGGCGTCCCCCCAAAGCACGACCGAAGGTATCGACTACAATCCGGTTGTCCCAGGAGGTCATCGAACATTTCCGCGCCGGAGGGCGGGGTTGGCAGACACGGATCGACCACGCCCTACGCGACTGGATCAAGCACCACGACGTTGCTTGAGGGGACTTCAGGTCGACCTCAGCACCTCCAGGAGGTCTCGGTTATGCTCGGACAGCAACTTTGCGAAGCTCGGAGGCTGGAAGACTGCCGTAACTTCAATCGGGGCGGCCGGATTCGAACCGGCGACCTCCTGCTCCCAAAGCAGGCGCGCTACCGAGCTGCGCCACGCCCCGCTACTGTATCATATGGTGTTCGAACATCGCGCATTCTTCGCCCGGGTGGTAGCCGCCCGCCGCTCGCGTGTTGCGATCGGTCGGCAGGGGACGGATTCCGCCCCCCCCCCCCCGCCCCTCCCCCTGTCGCGCCTGGCGGTGGTGGCCATCCCGGCGCTGCTCCTCGCCACCACCACGCCCCTGTCCCTCGCCGGACAGCTGCCACAGACTCCCGCCGGCAGCGCCGCCACGGTTGACGCCCAATCCCCCGAGCCCGTCCCCGGCGCCACCATGACGGTCCACCTCATCACGGTCGGGCCCGGCGACCGGATCGAGGAGTTGTGGGGGCACAACGCCGTGCTCGTCCGGGACACGGCGGCCGGGATCGAGGAGACGTACAACTACGGGCTCTTCGACATGAGCGATCCGGGTTTCTACCTGGACTTCTACTGGGGCCGGGGCGACTACATGGTGGCCCCGATGGACCTGGAGGGCATGCTCGCGGGCTATCGCCGCGCGGGGCGCCGGGTGTGGGCACAGGAACTCGTTCTCGAGCCGGCCGCCAGGGTCCGGCTTCTTGGACTCCTGCGCACGGCGGTCCTCCCGGAAAACCGTTTCTACCGGTACAACTACTACCTCAACAACTGCTCGACGAAGGTGCGGGACATCCTCGACGTCATCCTTGGGGGGCAGTTGCGCGCGGCGACCGAAAGCGACCGGAATGGCGACGCCGCCGGAGGCCCCACCGCGACCTGGCGCCATGACACCCGCCGTCTGGCTGTCGAGGATCCGCTGGTCTACCTGGGAATCCAGCTCTTCATGGGACCCCGCGGCGACGAGCCCACCACCGGCTGGGACGACATGTGGATTCCCATGAAGCTCCGGGACACGGCCGGGGCGCTGCTCGTAACGCAGAGCGACGGGAGCCGGGTTCCGCTGGTGGGCTCCGAGGAGCTGTGGGAGGACGCCGACAGGGACTACGCGGACACCGCTCCACCACCACTGGATGTCCTTTTCCTGCTGTCGGGACTGCTAGCCGGAGTGATCCTGTCCCTGCTCGGATACGGTGCCCGGGCGAGAGGACGGGCCGCGCGGACCGGGCTGATCGTCTTCGCCTGCGGCTGGGGCTTCTTCTGCCTGGCAACCAGCATTCTGATCGTGGCGCTGCACTGGACCGCGCACACCTTCACCTACTGGAACCAGAACTTCCTGCTCTTCAGCCCGCTGGGCTCGCTGGTCGCGGCAAGCCTGGTGCGCACTGCGGTCAAGGGGACGACCAGCGTGTGGGGGCGAAGATTCACACTGTTGGCCATGGGACTCGCGCTGATCGCGCTGTTTCTGCACCTCATTCCGCCGCTGGCGCAGGGGAACCGGGAGATGCTCGCCTTCGTGCTCCCGCTCAACCTGGGCTTTTGCTGGGTGATGCTGGGCGTCCACCGGGCGGACGACGCGCTGGTCTACAGCTGAGGGCGCAACGCCGCTGAAAGTGCGCGAAACGCCCTGCCCCGGTGGCTGCGCGCGTCCTTCTCCGCCGGCGTCAGTTCGGCGTAGCTGCGGTCCAGTTCGGGATCGAAGAAGAGCGGATCGTAGCCGAAGCCGCCGGTGCCCCGGGCGGTAGCGAGGATCCGGCCGGCAGCCTCGCCGCGGAACGACGAGACGACACCGGTCCCCGGGTCAACCAGGCAGGCCACGCAGACGTAGCGGGCGCCCCGCGCCGAGGGCGGCAGTCCCGCGAGGCATTCCACCAGGTAGCGGTTGTTGGCGTCGTCCTGCGGGAGTCCGGGATAGCGGCCGGGGGGCGCAAAGCGTTTTGTTCTGACCCCGGGCCTTCCTTCGAGCGCGTCCACCTCGAGTCCGGAGTCGTCCGACACGGTAGCCAGCCCCGAAAGGCGCGCGAAGTAGCGGGCCTTGGATGCGGCGTTCTCCTCGAAGGTGTCGTGCGGCTCCAGGTCCTCCTCGGCTTCCGTCCAGGGGATCCCGGCGTCGTCGAGCGTGACGATGGTGCAGCCCTCCAGCCCCCCCCCCCCCAGCACCCGCCGCACCTCGCGCGCCTTGTGCGTGCTGCGCGTGGCGAGCAGCAGCTTCACGGCTCCGTCCCCCGCGCGGAGCGGCCACCACCCCCACCCTGCGAGCCCTCCCCCCCATCCCCACCCTGCACCCCCCCAACCCTCCGCGCGGCTTCCATCCCCTCCACCAGCCGGCTCGTGGAATGCCCCGCCAACAGCGGCACAATCACCCCCTCGCCCCCACCGGCCCTCACCGTCCCGGCTCCCACCACCTCCTCCTCACGATAGTCTCCCCCCTTGACCAGCACGTCGGGCTGCAACGCGGCCACCAGCTCGCGCGGCGTGTCCTCGTCGAAGACCGTCACGAGGTCCACGCACTCCAGCGCCGCCACCACTGCGGCCCGGCTCCGCTCGCCGACCAGCGGACGCCCCGGCCCCTTCCCGAGCCGCCGCACAGACGCGTCGCTGTTGACCGCCACCAGCAGCACGTCGCCGAGCTCGCGCGCCCGGCTGAGGCATTCCACGTGACCGGGGTGCAGCAGGTCGAAGCACCCGTTCGTAAACACCAGCCGGAAAGCGCGTCCGGGCCCGGCGCGCCGCACCGCCTCCTCGCGCGAGACGACCTTGGTGGCCGGGTCGCGGGGGCCGGCGGTCACTTCCAGCGCCGCCCCGACCGGACGCACGCTCCCCCCTTGCGCCCGCTGGGGATCACCACGGCCATGCAACGAACTGGAAGAAGAGGAACGCCGTCAGCAGGATCGACACCCACAGGACCATGCTCCCCGCCGGCCAGCTGCGCGCCAGGACACCGCGCGGACCGTGCGACCGGAAGGCGCCGCGCATCGCCCGCGCCACACCCCCCAGCACCACACGGCGGAAGACCCCGTCCACCGCCCCCACCGCTCCGCCGACGGCGCCCGTAACCCGCACCGCCGCGCGCCGGTACACCCAGTCCGCGTCCAGGTTCACCGACCGGATCTCAGCCGGGTAGATCTTCCACAGGTGGAAGGCCGCCACCGCCGCGATCGCGAAGCAGAGCAGCTGCACCTGGGTGAGCATATGAGTATATGAGTAGGCGGTGTAGTCCACGTCGCCCGGAAGCAGGTCGTAGAGCAGGTTCGGCCAGATCCCGATCGCGATGCACAGCGCCGCGCCGATCCCCATCGCCACAAGCATGTTCACCGGGGGCTCGCGGGTGCGGATCCCGGAATCGTGCGCGAAGAAGGCGAAGTAGGGGATCTTGATTCCGGCGTGCTCCACCACCCCCGCCGACGCGAAGAGCATGACCGGCCAGATCCAGTACAGGTGCTGCTCCAGCAGCGCCGACATGATCATGCTCTTCGACACGAAGGCGTTGAAGAACGGCACCGCCGAGATCGAGAGCGCGCCCACGATGCACAGGGTCGCGGTGATCGGCATCGTCCTGTAGAGCCCGCCCAGCTCCGATGCCTTCGTCTTGCCCGTCATGTGCATGACC
>JAPOOQ010000525.1 GCA_026713345.1 Gemmatimonadota bacterium
CCTCTTCGAGATCCGGCGCGTGCTGTCCCGCGACCGCACCGCGCTCGACCGGGCCGAATTCGCGCCGCCGTCGGTCATGCAGCGCATCTCGCGCATCGTGGGCGCGCAGTTCCGGTCGACATCGGCGCCCACGACCACGCATCGCAACAGCTACGCGGTCGCGTCGGCGCAACTGGCCGAGATGTCTGCAGCCCTGCGCGCGCTTGTCGAGGCCGACCTCGCCGCACTTGGCGACGAGCTGGAGGCCGCGGGCGTGCCGTGGACACCGGGCCGGCCGATTCCGCGGTGGCCGGGCAATCCGTAGTAAAGAGAACATTACAAAATGTCATGTTCACCATACTTTTCTCGAGTGCTGCCCGCACTCCTCCTCACCCTCGGAGCCTGCGACTCCGCGCCGCAGGCCATACACACGATACACACCGACTCGGCCGGAGTCCCCATCGCCACCGCCGTCACACCCCTGTGGGGCCCCGACGAAGGATGGGCCGTCGACGAGCTCCTGGTCGAAATCGGCACCGTTGACGGTCCGCCCGAATACCAGTTCGCGGATGTCGTAGCCGCCGTCCGCCTCGGCAACGGCGACATCGTGGTCGCCGACCGCGGTTCATCCGAACTGCGCAGCTACGACGCCGAGGGGACGTTTCTGTGGCGCACCGGCAGGGAGGGGGAGGGGCCCGGCGAGTTCCGGAGCCTCGACTTTCTCGGCCGGATGGCCGGCGATTCGCTGGTGACGTACGACATGCGTCTGGTGCGGGCGCAGGTCTTCGATTCCGGGGGCCGTGTGGCGAGGACGCTGCCCGTGCTTGTGCCCGGACTGGCCACGACCACCGGGTCGTCGCCCGACAAGGCGGTCGCGGTGCTTGATGGCCGCCTCATCGTGCGCTTCATCGACCTGGGCGTCGGCACGCCCTCGGGGATCGTGCGCTGGCCGGATGAACGGGTGGTGGCCCTCGATCTGGCGAGCGGCACCGGCACCTCGCTCATGGTCGTTCCAGGACCGGAGGCGATGGTCGAATGGCGCGCCGAAGACCACTACATTCACGGTAGCTACGTGTTCGGAAAAGGGCCCGAGTACGGGGCCGCCGCGGGGCGGCTTGCCGTCATCGATACCGAAGCCTACGCCGTGCGGATCGTGTCCCCGACCGACGGATCGCTGCTTAGCCTGGTGCGGCGGGATGTGGCTCCCCTCGAGGCCACCGAAGCGGTCTTCCAGAGCCTGCTGGACGGCGTCGTGGAGGAAGTCTTCGCGGACCCTGAAGAGGCACCTCCGGAGCAGGTGGCCCTCCTCAGGCAGAACTGGACGGAAAGGCCCAGGGCACCACTCCTGCCGGTCCTGCGCTCCGTGCACGTCGACGGTACTGGTAACCTCTGGGTCACCCCCCACTATGTGGCGGGAGCCGACCCTCCGCCGTTTGAAGTCTTCGCGCCGGATGGCCTGTGGCTGGGAACGGTCTCGATACCCCCGGGACTCGACCGCGGATTCCTGCAGTACGGTGCACCAGACCTGGAGATCGGCGACGACTACATCCTCGGCGTCTGGACCGGCGAACTGGACGTGCAGTACGTGCGGATGTACCGGCTGAACAGGTAGAGAGTTCGGGCGCGCGCGCCCGATTGCCTAGCGGCGGTTCACCGGCCCGTCCGGCACGTCCCCCGGCGTCCCCGACCGGGTCGCCTTACCCACATCCGTCCCCAACCGGATGACCTGGCTGCGGATCTTCCAGTCCCTTCCCGGGCGGGTCAGGACGGTGAGGTGGATGCCCGTCATGGTGCGGGACCCGGTCTGGTTGCGCATCTGGACGGTGAGAAGCCCGGAGATCATGCCCATGCGGCCGCTCGCGTCGAAGTCACCGATCGACACCTGCGCTTCGCCCGACTCCTCGAGCAGGGACGCCAGCTTCGCCTGGATCGCCACGCGCCCCCGGACGGGTTCGTCCTGCTCGAATATGATGACGGCGTCTTCTGTGTAGAGATCGAGGAGCGCCTCGGCGTCGTCGGCAGCCCAGGCTGTACGCCACTGCTTCAGCAGACTGTCGGTGTGGAACATCACGTCGGCGAAGAACTCCGCCCGGTTCATGGCAGCCGAGAACCCGTCGCCCCCCGGTGTTCCCGGGAGACGCTGGGCGAGGCCCGCGGCGGGAAAGAGGGCGATCGCGACCCAGGCAGCGGCGGCGGAAAACAATGGTTTCCTCATTCGGTCGGTTCCCTCGGCGTGGAGAGTCGGGCCAGCGCGGGCCGATTGGCGGGGCGGGGCCGCGTCCCGTGGTGCAGCAGCGACCCGAACATAGGGAGAGCCTCGATACCGGGAAAGGCCGGCGGCGACATGGGTGGCGGCGTCGGCCGGTCGGGATGTGGTCCTTCGCTCCACCGGTTGCGACAAAGTTTAGGCTTGCCTAAATTTTCCGGCATGGTCGATCCAACCCTGGCACTCCTGATCTTCGCCGCCCTGGTGGCGCTCTGTGCGGCCGTCCTCTGGCCGGGCCGCGGGCTCGTCGCGCGGGTGCGCCGTTTCACCCGCCTTACCGAGCGGGTGCGCATGGAAGACGTCCTGAAGCAGCTCTACAAGCTGGAATACGACCGGTTGCCCGCGACCGTGGAGAGCGTGGCCGGCGGGGTCCAGATCCCGCGCGGCCAG
>JAPOOQ010000526.1 GCA_026713345.1 Gemmatimonadota bacterium
CGAGCACGAACCGGGTGAATCCGGCGAGCACGCCGTCGTAGAGGGCGTAGTCGAGGAGGGCCGCGCCGCCGGGGCCGACGGGCGCGAGCTGCTTCAGGCGGCCGAAGCGGGTCGAACGGCCGGCCGCGAGGATGACGAGGGTGAGGGATGGGGGCACTGTCGGCTGGGGTTGGGGTCGATAGGGGTCTCTACACACCGTGATACTACGACGATAACAGGCACCGGATCGGTAAGGCTTCCTTCGTCCCTGTGACGGTCCGCGGTCCTGGGTCTCCCGGTCTCCTTGGATCCAACTGTCCTGTCAGCTATATTGCCGGCGGACGAGTGGCCCGAGGCACGTGGCCACCACGTACCCGACAGCTTTCCGGCCGCCGCCTCCCACCGGGTGTGGGAATGAAGATTGGCGCATACCGCCGGAGCGACAGTGCCTGGCCCCACCGTGGCCGGGTTTCGTTGTTCAGTGGAGCCCTCTTTTCGCCGTAGGACCCAGATGATCCCCCCAAAGCCCGATGCCGAAGACGATTACGAATCCGATGCCCAGGCTGACCCGAAGCCAGCAGTCCCCCTGTCTCGCGAGCAGCAGCGGCTCCATGGCGCCCTGTGCGAGCGCGGCGTGGAACTTGGCGCGATGTATCTCGGCGGACTTCGGGTCCTCCACGACGCTTCGAATCCTGATCGCGTGGCCCAGTCGGCTCACAGCATGAGGGAACTCATGGAGAAGATCGTCGATCCGAAACGGCCACTTGGGCTGCCGGCCAAGGTGAATGAGGTGGAGGACCGGTTCCGAGACCAGAAACCCAGGACCAATTGCCACTCCGATTCGGCGGGTTGGGCCGGAACGATAGATCCTCCTCTCCGCAAGATACTCCAGAAGCTGGAGGACTTCCTCGACTGGTTCGCCGCTTACTATCCGCGAAGGAAGGAGCGGTTTCGACACGCCCTGAGTCGGTTGGAGGGCACCGACCTTGACGTGGCCGAGGCATCTTTCAAAGTCCACTGGGGGATTTGGAAGGGACTGGATCGCTACTTCCAAGGGGTTTCTCATCACGGGAAGGCCACGAGCACCGAGGAGCTGAGGAGGCGAATCGCCGGGTTGGAAGATTTCCTGGCATCTCGACTCCTCCCGACGACATTTGACGAATTGGATGCGATCGATACCCTGCTGAAGGAGTCCGGCAATGCCTAGTCCGGAAGCGGTCAAGCAAGCTCTGGCCCTCATCGAAAAGCGCCCAGTCAATCACTCGTACTTCTTCTCCAAACTGGAATCACCGGATTGGATCGAACCGTTGGTTGACGCGGGCTACTTTGCGGATCCACCTCCTCCACGGTTCAACGGGGATTACGTCAGCTACCCCGCTTGGCCCGAATCCAAGTACCTGGCGAGGATGGCGCCGGTTGCGCCGACCCAGGTGGCTGAGGTCATCGGTCAAGTTCCCGTCACGGACAACGTCAGCGTTCACAGAGACCTGGCGCGTGCGGTGATTCATCTCTCGGCTGAATCGATGGCACAATGGGCCGCCAAGGAAGCCCGCTGGGTATCGCGACAGCACCAAATCGAGTATCCCCTTGGTGAAGCCCTGGGAACCGTGATCGAACGCTTGGCTCGTGCAGGAAGGGCCGACGCTGCCATGGACCTGGCCCGGCCATTGCTCACGATCCGCTGCGTGCCGGACTCGGGTCGCCATGGATCCGTTCGCGAGCCTTCTCAGGCCTACGAGAGTAGTGTCGAGCCATCGAACGGTGAGCCGGCGGACGAAGAGGACCCGGAGGCTGTAGAGCTGGCCGCCCCGATGGTGGCAGTACTTTCCAGCCGCATCGTCGGCCGATTGAGTCAGTACGAGTACCGTCAGTTTGTCGAACGCCATGTGCCGGTCCTGCTCACGCATGGCGGCATCAGGGTCCTCGAGATGTTGTGCGGTCTGCTGGAGAACGCAATCGAGTCGGATAGGCTGCGCAGGTACGACGGGGCGATCTGGCGCTCGGCGATTGAGCCCCACGCCCAGAACAACGGCGAGGACGTAGCGGATGCCCTGATCGACGCCGTGAGGGATGCGTCGATGCAGTTGGTCGACTCCGGGACCGGAATCAGATCGGTTGCCGCGGTCCTCGGTGGTCGCAGGGGGACCATCTTCCAAAGGATGGTAGTGCACCTCGCCACCGAGCAAAGCACGGGGCACCCGAAGTTTGCCGCAGAAGTGGCGCTGAGCGAAAACCGTTTCTTCGATCAGGATTTGCTGCACGAGTACAGCAGACTACTGGGAAGCATCTTTCCGACACTCGACCAGGAGCAGAAGAGTCTCGTGTTTCGGTGGATTGGTCGCGGGCCGGTATTGCGCGACTCGTTCACCGGTGGTGATGAGGAGCGGCGCAAGCGGAAACTCTATTGGCAGGCGCGGCGCCTTGCGTGGATTCGCGAACACCTGGACGGCGAGTGGAAGAAACGCTACGCCCGGATCGTCGAGGAGGTGGGTGAACCCGAACATCCCGATTTCACCTCGTACACAACGACCTGGACGGGTCCGACGAGTCCCTTGGGA
>JAPOOQ010000527.1 GCA_026713345.1 Gemmatimonadota bacterium
CGGCGGCTGCCCCCGCCCCCCGCCGCCGCCGCCCCCCCCGCCGCCCGCGCCGACCCCGCCCCCGCCGGGCGGAGCTGCTACCGCTGCGACACGGTCGTCGAGCCACGCCTCAGCGAGCAGTGGTTCGTGCGCATGGAGCCGCTCGCCCGTCCCGCGCTGCAGGCGTCCCGGGACGGTACGGTCACCTTCGCCCCGGACCGCTGGACCCGCGTCTACGAGCACTGGATGGAGAACATCCGCGACTGGTGCATCTCGCGGCAGCTGTGGTGGGGCCACCGGATCCCGGTGTGGTACTGCGGCGACTGCGGCGCGGTCATGGCCTGCCGGGAGGACCCCGACCGCTGCGGCGAGTGCGGCAGCGCCGAACTGGAGCAGGACCCGGACGTGCTCGACACCTGGTTCTCGTCGTGGCTGTGGCCGTTTTCGGTCTTCGGGTGGCCGGAGCGCACGCGCGACCTCGGGGCCTTCTACCCGGGCCACACGCTCTCCACGGCTCCCGAGATCCTCTTCTTCTGGGTGGCCCGCATGATCATGTCGGGGTACCACGCGATGGGCGCCGAACCCTTCCGGCGGGTCTACCTGCACGGCACGGTGCGCGACATTCAGGGCCGCAAGATGTCCAAGTCGCTCGGCAACGGGATCGACCCGCTCGAGGTGGTGGACCTCTACGGGGCCGACGCGCTGCGCTTCACGCTGATCGCCAGCGCGGGCGTGGGCGCCGACATCCGCCTCGACCACGAGGACCTTGAGGCGGCGTTCTCCCCGGGACGCAACTTCGTCAACAAGCTCTGGAACGCCGGCCGGTTCGCGCTGATGAGCCTGGGCGACGAGCCGGTGCCCGGGCTCGCGGAAGTCACCGACGACCTCGCCCTCGAGGACCGCTGGATCCTGTCGCGCCAGCAGCGCGCGATCCGGCGCACCGGCGAGGAGCTCGAGGGATTCCGCATCCACGGCGCCGCCGAGGTGCTGCGCGACTTCTTCCGCGGCGAATTCGCGGACTGGTACCTGGAGTGCGTCAAGCACCGTCTGCGCCCCGGTGGCCCCGGCCGGGACGCGGCCCGCGCGGTGCTGCTGCATGTGCTGGACACGATCTGCCGGCTGCTGCACCCCATGGTCCCGTTCGTGACCGAGGAGCTGTGGGGCCTGCTGCCGGGCGCCCCCGACACCCCGCTCATCGTCGCCCGCTGGCCGGAAGAGGCGCCGGCGCTCGTGGACGAGCGGGCCGAGGCCGACTTCGACTGGCTGCGCGACCTGGTCGTCAGCGTGCGGGGGATGCGCAAGGAGTACCGCGTGGGCGAGGGGCGCGAGGTGACGGTGCACGTGACCGCGGGCGCGGGTGCGGCGAAGGCCGGGGGCCACACCGAGATGCTCCGGCGGCTGGCGCGGATCGGAGCCGTCGAAGCCGCGCCGCCGGGTCCGGGCACCGTCGGCGCGAGCGCGGTTCTGCGTGACGGCACCGAGCTGTTCCTGCCGCTGGCCGGAGTCATCGACGTGGACCGCGAGCTGGAGCGGCTGGAGCGCGAGACCGGGCGGCTGGAGGGGCGGCTGAAGGGTCTCCGGGCGAAGCTGGCCAACGAGAACTTCGTGACCCGCGCGCCGGAGGCCGTGGTCGCGCGCGAGCGCGATAAGCTCGCATCATGTCAAGTACAGTTTACAAAATTACAAGAGAAGTTGACATTTCTGCGGGGGAACGGGGAGTGAGGCCGGACGATGCCGCCTGCGGGAATCGCGTCTGGCACGTCGCCGGGGCGCTGGCTGTGCTGCTCGCGGCGTGCGCCCAGCTCGAAATGCCTCCGGGCGGACCCGAGGACCGCTTTCCGCCCTACGTGGTCGAGACCGTGCCGGACACCTTCTCGGTGGTCGAACCGGGGCGGCGCGACGTCTTCATCCGCTTCAGCGAACGGATCAGCGAGCGTGCAGCTGGCGGGACGCTGGACGATGCCGTGGTCGTATCGCCGCCGGTCGACGGCGTTCGGGTCCGGCACCGCCGCTACGGGATCGCGATCTCCCTGGGAGAAGGCCTGCTCCCGGACAGGGTATACCGGATCACCGTCTTGCCCGTCGTCAACGACATGTTCAACAACAACCTCCGCGACGCTTTCGACCTCGTGATTTCCACGGGCGGGGAGTTCGTCCCCAACGTGGTGGCGGGGATGGTGGAAGACCGGGTGACCGGGAGGGCGACCGCGGACGTGCGGATCGAGGCGCGCTTCCCCCAGGGAGGCGACACCCTCGTCCACTGGAACGTGAGCGATGCCGACGGCGTCTTTTCGCTTCGCTACGTTCCCGACGGCCCCTTCGAGATCGGTGGCTGGCAGGACCGCAACCGCGACCGCGAGGTGGGCGATCGGGAGCCGCAGGCCGCCTTCGTGCCCGGCGAACTGGCAGCCTCTCCCGACACCACCTTCAGCATCCTCAGCCTGATCGAGCCCGACACGACCCCGCCGCGGCTGGCCCGTGTGGACATCGTCGATTCGCTGACCCTCAGGTTCGAGTTCGACGACTACCTCGAGCCGACGGTCTCCGGGGAGACATTCGGCGGCGGACTGGTCATCGCGCCGGAGCCGGACACGGCTGTGGATGAGGTGGACGAGGGGGACTCGCTCACGGTTGTGGACCCATCTGCCCCGCTGATGCTGGACCCCGAGGCCGCCGCCCGCTACACGGATTCGGTGGCGGCGGCCAGGGCCGTGGATTCGCTCGCCGCCACGCAGCTGGCCGACTCGCTCGCCGATGCCGAGAGCCTGGATTCGCTTGCCACCGCTCAGGTGCTGGATTCGCTCCTCGGCGAGCGGCTTGCAGAGCCGCGGCGCGTGATCGTGGTGCGGGACACCATGCGCGTCCGCTTCTTCCAGGAACACGAGTACATACGCTGGCTGGCGTTCCGGGAGGACTCGCTGGCGCGGGCCCAGGAGCCCGACTCCGCCACCGATCCGGGAGCCGGGGACCCGGAGCAGCCGGGAGCGTCCGGAGACAGCAGCGCCGCCGACTCGGTCGATGTTCCCCTTGGACTGTCGGGGCTGATCATACCGTCGCGGACGGTGGTTGGCGTGCTCGATGGCGAGCTGCCCCAGGGCGTTCCGTATGCGGCGAGCGTGACGGGGGCCGTCAACATATACGGGACGGGGGGCGGCGAGGGGGTGGATACCGTGATGCGGCCGCTGCCACCGCCGCCCGAGGTGCCTGAGGATAGCACGGAGGTGGAAGGGGACGCCGCCGCGGAGGACACGGTGACGCCGCCGGACACGGTCACGCCCCCGGATACCGTTACACCGCCCGATACCCTGACGCCGCCCGCCGCCCGACCTCCATCCGGAACCCCGGCCGCGGCTCAGGCCCTCAATCGGCCTTCGCTCGGGAGCCGACCGCCCCGTCAGCCGGCCCGCGCGTCGCCCGTGCTGCACCCATTCCTCCGCTCCCGCGCGATCGCTCGCCCCGGGCCGGTAGGCCGCCCCCCTGGCGCACCCGGCCGGTGACCGCGCAGGACCCCCGTCGCCGCATCCCGGGCGTCGACCGCCTCCTCGAGCGGCCGTGGTGCCGTGAACTGACCCGGTCCCGGGGGCGCGGCTGGATCGCGGAGCGGCTGCGCGCCCTGCTCGACGACATGCGCGCGGGACGGCTGCCGGTCCCCGACGACGACGATGGGTTCGCGGCGCTGCTGCACGCCGAGGTCGCGCGGGCCGAGCTCCCCTCGCTGCGGCGCGTCGTCAACGCGACCGGCGTCGTCCTCCACACCAACCTGGGCCGCGCCCCACTCGCCGCGGAGGCGCGCCGCGCGATGGCGGCCGCGGCGGGCTACGGCAACGTCGAGTTCGACCTCGACTCGGGTCGGCGCGGCTCCCGCTACGAGCACTGCGCCGAGCTCGCGCGGGAGCTCACCGGCGCCGAGGACGCGGTGGTCGTCAACAACGGGGCCGGAGCCGTCGCCCTCGCGCTGACCGCCCTCGCCGCGGGCAGGGGCGTGGTCGTGTCGCACGGCGAGATGGTCGAGATCGGGGGCGGCTTTCGCATCCCCGAGGTGGTCGAGGCCGCGGGTTCGCGCCTGATCACCGTGGGAACCACCAACCGCACGCGGCGAGCCGACTACGCGCGCGCCGTCGAGCGCGGCGATGTCGGGGCGATCCTGAAGGTGCACCGCTCCAACTTCGCCATGTCGGGCTTCACCGAGGAGACGGAGCTGGCGGAGCTTGTGGCGGTGGGGGCCGGGAGCGGCACGCCGGTCATCCACGACCTGGGCTCGGGGCTGCTGATCGACAGCGCCGCCCTCGGGCTGCCGCACGAGCCCACGCCCGCGGAGAGCGTGGCCGCGGGAGTGGACCTGGTGGCGTTTTCGGGGGACAAGCTGCTCGGGGGCCCGCAGGCGGGGGTGCTGGTGGGGACGCGTGCGGCGGTGGCGGCCGCGAAGGCGCACCCGCTGTGCCGCGCGCTGCGGTGCGACAAGGTCACGCTGGCGGGGCTCGAGGCCACACTTGCGCTCTACCGCGACCCGGACCGCGCGCGGGAACGCATCCCGGCGCTGCGCATGATCGGCGCGGGGCCCGGGGAGCTGGGGCGCCGGGCCCAGGCCGTGCTGGCCGCGGTGGGTGGGCAGGCGGGCGGGGCGGGGGGGGGGGGCGGGGCCGCGCGTGCGCCCCGGCCGCGGCTGGCCGCCGCGGTCGCCCGAGGGGGGGCGGCTGGGGGGGGGGGGGGGGTTCCCGGCGCCGCGCCGCCC